>JAQVME010000220.1 GCA_028703745.1 Clostridia bacterium | reverse complement strand
AGGGCTTGTGGAACTCGACATTAATGGATTCGCTGTGTCCGTGGAATACCGGCACTCTGACGGTCGTAGCGGTGATTCGCAGTGACTCGTCGCCGAGAATCTTTTTGGTTTCGAATATCATCTTTTGTTCTTCTTTAGTGTAGCCGTCGGGCAGAAATACGTCAATATGAGGAATGACGTTGCCAAAGATGGGGTAGGTGAACTTCTTGGGCTCCTTGCTACCGGCAACTCCGCTCTGAAGGTCTTCATAACCGGCTACTCCGGCGCCGCTGACGGCTTGATAGGTGGAGTAGACTATTCTCTTTATGGAATATTTGTCGTGAAGGGGCTTTAGCGCGACTACGGCTTGGATGGTCGAGCAATTCGGATTGGCGATAATGCCGTTGTTCCAAAGGCAGTCCGCCGCGTTTACTTCGGGCACGACAAGGGGCACCTTGGGGTCGGTTCTCCACTGACTGGAATTGTCGATGACCGTACAGCCGTGAGAAGCGAATACGGGAGCAAAAGTCTTCGAGGTGGAGCCGCCCGCGGAAAATAGCGCATAATCCAGCTTCTTGCCGACGATATTTTCTTCCTTTAATTCAATTACCGTATGGTCCTTACCCATAAAGTTGATGACCTTGCCCGCAGATTTTGCCGATGCGTAAAGAAAATAATTGGCGACGGGAAGTTTGCGCTCCGAAAGCACTTGAAGAAACTTGTTGCCTACCATGCCGGTGGCTCCGACGACTGCTACATTGTAAGTTTTCATTTTATCCTCCATATAATAAAAAAATAGCGGTATTTGTGACAAACACCGCTAAATAAAAGACAGGTAAGATGCTGATTAGTGCTCCACCATAGAAATGGTGACAGTCCTTAGGGTGTTCCCGCATAAGTCCCAACATATATCCCGCAAGACAAGCGTATATGTTTCGGCGGTTATGCCCTTTCTATCTTTTCTTCGGTCTTGCGCCTCATCCTTTACGGAAAAAAAAGATATACTGTTGCTAACCGCTCCTCTATTCAAGCAAGTGTTTTTTTCATATTACCAAAATAGCCGTATGTTGTCAAGGATTTTATGCAGAATATACAGTATTTTGTACATTCATTATATTGATGTCTCGAAAAAAGTGTTATTGTATTAAGATAAACTTAAGGTAAATCAATGATACTATAATAGTAAAACAAAAATTTCCTTGATAATTCTTTTTACTATTAATTTATTTATGATAAATTGTTTGACTTTGTTTTACTTAAAATTTACAATAGACAGTGAACTCGGGAGGATACATGGAGCTATTTAAAATAAACACTAACAAGCAAATAAACGACATTATGTCCAACGACACGTTCGCCGTCATGCTTTTTGCGCCGGCAGGGGCGGGAAAGACGGATTTTCTTACGGAACTGAGCAACAGATACCGCACAGTTTTTTGGTTCAACGCTCTTACCGACAATGTCGAATCTTTCAGTACTTGTCTTGCCGAGAAGATATTCCGCGACAATCCCGAAATGATGCAACGTATACGTCAAGTAAAGTATTGTGAATCCGAGCTTAACAACGAGATAATAATTATTACGGCAATTCTGCAACACATTTCCTCCATAAAAGGCAACTGTCTGCTGGTATTTGAAAGAATGGAGATGTTGCCGGCAAAATTTGATTACAGCCTTATAGAACGTCTTATCAAGCATTGTCCCAAAAATCTAAAAATTGTCGTTTCCTCTGACTCCTTCATAAATTTCGACTACAACAGATTCGAGCCGCTTTGCCCCATACTTATCGACGAGAATATATTGGGACAGAAGCCCTCAAAGCCCGATTTTGCTACTTACATAAAGGACCTTGACAGGGTACAGCGCGCTTTCCTTTCATATATAGCCGAGCTGGACTATCTTGAAAGGGATTTCATAAAGACTTTCTATCCCGAGGGCATCGAGGTACTCGAGGCGCTTAGTTGTCAGGAATGTTATGTTGCCACTCGCGACGTCAAGTATTTCCGTTTGAATACAATTTTCCGCAAATGGCTGCTCAAACATAAGGACGAATACGTAGAAGAACTAAAGAATTTCGACAGCATCAGCCCTTACGAAAGGCTGGGCACTTTTTTATTGGAGGACAAGAGGTATTACGATGCCTTCAAGGTTTATCACAAGGTTAGCGACCTCAACAAGATAGAGCTTTGTTTGAAGGGCATAATAGCCAGCAAGGCGCTCAAGCTGAATATCTACAGCTATTGCAAATATTATGATAACAATATATTGGACTGCATAAAGCAGTATCCTTATTACAGATTGTATTTGGCTTTCCACGCATACGTCAACGGCAACAACGATCTATGCTATGTGCTTGCGAAGGAGCTTGCCCAAGAGTTCGTCGAAATCGACAAGAGCGCTTATTTGTGTTGCAACGTGCTTATGCTGCGCAGCAACGTCAAGCAAGGCAAGTTCAACGATGCGCTGGAAATAATAAAAGAGCTCAAGCCGAAATACGAGAACAATTTCGGCGATTACGAGGACATGCTTTTCTATGTGCCCATGGTTTACCGTGAACTTGACCTTGCCATGAACTTCAACGATATCTACCGCTATGAGTCTATACTGGCAAAACCCGAGAGCAGGGACAAAATCTGGTACGCAAAATCTATGCAGGCTATTGCCGAGGCATATTTTGATGCCGGCAACTACAAGAAAGCCATGCAGCTTACCACGCAAATAAAGAAGGTCATACCTTTTTATGTCATACCGCACAACCTTATTATGTTCTATTACTTTTCGGGCGATATAGAGACAGCCTCGAACATAGCCAACGCCGCTTTGAGGTTTGCTACCAAGCACGATATTTATAAGGACGTTTCCTTGCTATATACC
>JAQVME010000022.1 GCA_028703745.1 Clostridia bacterium | reverse complement strand
GCGATATACTCCGGATCGTCTGCCGGCGCAAAGCCGATAAACGTCGACAGGTACTTGCCTTGCGCTATTACTCCGTTTGCATATTTTTGCGCTGTGCCCGTCTTTCCTCCTATTCTATAACCGTTGACGCCGGCGTATCTGCCGCTGCCCTGGGTGACTACCTTTTCAAGCACCTCACGCATGGTTTGCGAAGTGCTTTGCTTGATTACGTTATTTCTAACGTTAGGATAATTCCGCGTTATAGTTTTGCCGTTGAGTTCCACACGGTCGAGCACATACGGTGTCACCAACTGTCCGCCGTTTATTACCGCCGCCGAAGCCGTCAATAATTCTATCGGAGTGACGGCAATCGCCTGTCCAAAGCCCATTCTTGCCAAATCCACTACCTTAACCCGACTCTCAGGAAGCACCAGACCCGAAGCCTCGCCGCTCATATCGATTCCCGTCTTGACGTTAAGCCCGAAGCTCTCGATACCGTCATAGAACTTCTCGACACCCAGCTTCAGCGCTATGTCCATAAAAAGGCAGTTGCAAGAGTTTTGCACACCCTCGTCGAAGCTTTCTGAGCCGTGTCCCGTCCTTTTCCAACACTTTATACGCTGTCCGTCTATGATGCGGTAACCGGGACAGAATAGGTGATAATCCCTATCAATCACACCGTTATCAAGCCCAATCGCCGTGGTTAAAATCTTAAAGGTCGAGCCCGGCTCGTATACGTTGCTGACCATCAGGCTTTTTGAATTTCCGAATAGTTCTATTATATTGTCTCTGGGCACGTTGTTAAGGTCGAAGGACGGCCGTTGCGACATAGCCAGTATCTCTCCGGTCTTTGCGTTCATTACGATACAGCTAGCGCTCAGCGAATTGTATTTTGCATACGCCGATGTCACGGCGTTTTCGACGAAACTCTGTATGTTATAGTCAATAGTAAGGTACAAGCTACCGCCCTTTGAACCGCTGATATATTTTGTAACGTTTGAATCTAGTTCTCTGCCCACAAGGTCGGTATCCGTCAGTATATAGCCGTTCTTGCCTTGCAAGTAACTATTATAATACGCCTCGACTCCCGACTGCCCTTGTCCGTCGATATTTGTGAAGCCCATCAGCTGTGTAAGAAAATCCCCGTAGGGATAATTGCGTACAATATTCGGCGAAAAATACACCCCTGTGACGTTTCCGGCGGCAATGATATCCGCCATTTGGCTTTTGGTTACTTTTTTTGCCACGGTTATTTCGCTGACCTTCGACATCATTTTGACGTACAGCTTTTCTGCGTTGACACCCAGCACTCTTGAAAGCACCGTTGCCGCGGCGTACTTGTCTTTTACAGAAACGGGGCGGACATACACGGTATAAATAGTGTTGGTATCTGCAAGCATCGTGCCGTTTCTGTCAAATATGTCGCCTCTTTCGCCGAATACGGGTATATCTCTCGTCCACTGGTCAAGAGCTTTTGCCTGCAACTCCTTGCTGCTGACAACTTGAATATATACAAGCTTTGAAATAATTGCGGCAAACAAAAAGGTTACAAGCATCAATATTGCTAGTAACCTCTTCCTTTGTCTGTAATGAGTGAATTTTATGGCTCTATGGCTCCTTTAATTTTTTAGCGAGTCACACAGCCTGTCAAACCAATTATTTTCTTTGCCGTCTTCCTCGAGCGTCATCGGCTGAACCGAGGTTTGCTCTACAACGCCCGTTCCGGCGTCGGCAAATTTTTGGGGGCGGACCGTATTCATCACTATTAAAATAGATGCTACAGCCATAACAATAAGAACATAACAGGCAATAAATATTTTTGCGCCTTTTCTCAACTGCGCGCCTCCGAAAACCTTTTTCACCGCTCTTTCAAGCAACGACGCTTTTTTGCCGGAGTTTTTTTCGTCTGATGCTGTTTGCGATTTGAATTCCTCTTCTGAAAGTATTTTGTCGGGGGACTTTCTGTCGAGCTGCTCCATCAGATATTCTTTATAATCGTACTTGCCCGCAGGAGTTGCCATTTTCTTTTGATAATCTTCATAAGAAATTTTTACGGGCTTATCGTATTTCTTGTCAAAAAGCCGTGACTCTGCGCTTTTCTTATTTTTATTCATCATAAAAATATCATAATTCGTCAAATCTCCAAAGATTTCTTTAGATTCGAAATTATTGTAGCTTACCATAGCCGCCTCCTTTTATATCCTTTCTATTATGCGGAGCTTTGCGCTCTCAGATCTCTTGTTTTTGTCGGCCTCGATGCTGCCGCAAATGGGTTTTTTTGTTATTATATCTATTTCTTTTCTTTTATTGCAGGTACATATCGGCATTCTCTTGTCGCATATGCAATCCTTTTCTAATTCTCTGAACGTATGTTTGACTATCCTGTCCTCGAGGGAGTGGAACGTTATGACGCACATTCGTCCTCCTTTATTAAGGAATAACGCGACGTCGCTAACAAATTCCGCAAGCCCTTTAAGCTCTCCGTTGACCTCAATTCGTATAGCCTGGAAGGTTCTTTTTGCCGGATTGCCGAATTTGAACCTGTCCTTGGGCGGATAACAACCTTCTACTATCTTTGCCAGCTCGAGCGTAGTTTCTATGGGCTTGACTGCCCTGCGTTCAATTATTCTTCTGGCTATCTTCCGCGAAAACCTTTCTTCGCCGTATTCAAATATGACGTTGGCGAGGTTTTCTTCCTTATAGCCATTTATGACTTCGTATGCGCTGAGGCTCTGATTTGCATCCATCCGCATATCCAGCGGAGCGTCCTTCATGTAAGAGAAACCTCTTTCCGGGGTATCAATCTGATGTGAACTGACACCCAAATCGAGTAGTATGCCGTCCAGACCGTTTATGCCTATTTCCCTAAGACGGGGCAAGATATTTTTGTAGTCGTCCTTTATCAGAGTAAGCTTGTCCGCGTATTGTGATAAAGTTCGCTCGGCATTTGATATTGCGTCTTCATCCTTGTCGGTGGCGATAAGCCTGCCGCCGTTCAGCCTTTCGAGGATGCCTCTTGAGTGTCCGCCGCCGCCCAGAGTACCGTCAAAGTATATCCCGTCCGGCTTTATGTTGAGTCCTTCCAATGCCTCATTGTATAGTACGGGTACATGTGTGTATTCCATATCAGAACCCAAATTCTTTCAGCGCGTCAACTGCGCTGTCTATGCTTGTAAGCTCTTTGCCGAATCTGTCGTCATAGCTCTCGCCACTCCAGATTTCTATACGGCTGCGTACGCCCATAAATACCACCCTTTTGTTTATGCCGGCGGCTTTTTTCAGCTCGGCGGGAAGTACGAACCTGCCCTGCGCATCCTCCTCGGGGATATATACGCGGCTGGTAATTGCTCTTATAGCGTTCTGCTTTTCGCGGGAAGAAAGCGGCACCGAGTCTATTTTGCTAATAAAGGTTTCAAACTCCTGTTCGCTCATGACGAAGAGGCAACCGTCCGTTCCCAGGCACAGCACAAAATCATTGCCTATCTTGGCTCTGAATTTTGCGGGTAACCGCATTCTGTTTTTGTCGTCAAGCGACAAGCTGTGTGTACCGAAAAACATATATTCTCCTTTATGGTACAATCATAGCACATATATTTTCCACTTTCAACCACTTTTTTAAAGTTTATTGAAATATTTTGAAATTAATTTCTGAAATATCGAATATTGTTATATTTTTGTCCTTAAATTAAAATAATTCCGACAAAACTAATATATATTTCGCGTTTTTTTGCAAAACATAAGTGGATATTATTCCCTAAAAATATTGAACTGAGTTATAAAAGGTCGGTAAGTTCCAATAATTTGTTCTTGAGAAGGTCGCAAGAGGTCAAATAGTAATCAGTCACACCCTTGTTCACCTTCAGTTTGAAACGTATATTTTCGCCGTGCAAATGCCCGTAAACGACGGTGGTAATGCCGTAAGAAGCAATCAAATCGGTAAACACCGAATCCTCAAATTTTGAATTGAACGGCGGATAATGCATCATCAGGATTATTTTTTCTCCGTCAGTAGCAAGTCTTTTTGCTTCTTTCAGACTCATATCTAAGCGCAGCAATTCCCTATTGACGTATTTGTCTTCGGCATCGTCCGCCCTCTCCGGCACCGTCCAACCACGTGTTCCGCAAATGACAAATGCGCCGTGCTTTACTGCGTTGTTTTGGATACAGAATACATTGTCGGGAAGAATACTCTTTACCTTCGAATAGCCGTTCCACCAGTAATCGTGGTTGCCGCGGATGAGGAATATATTACCGTTGAGCTTGCCTAGCTCATCGAGGTCTTTTTTTGCGTCGGCAAGGCTCATCGCCCAAGATATATCGCCTGCTATTAGCACTACGTCGTCTTGAGAGACTCTGCTTTGCCAGTCCTCTTTTATTTGGGTGAAATGACCCTCCCAAGCCGCGCCGAAAATATCCATGGGCTTGTCGGTAGAAAAGGATAAGTGCAAATCACTGATAGCGAAAATTCTCATATTTGTTATATTACCATAGAAGGTAAAAAATAACAAGGGCTTAGGCATCTGTTGCCGCGACTACTATTGCCTATTAAAATAATCATAAGCAAAAAGTAACCGCCGATGTTCTCGGCGGCTACGCTCTGCCTTTTTATTATTGGGGTTTTATCGGCTAATTTGCGCCTAACGGGATGCCGGTAGTGGGAAAAATCGGTCTGTTGAATACTTCCTCACATATATCCTCTTCAAACTCCTGACAAGGCGGGATACAAGGATATCCGTAAGTAGGTATGCTGATAATGACGTCCGCATAGACCTTTGTAATAATGGTGATGCATAACGTACAAGTAAGTACCGAGTCACTCAAGACTCCGTTAAGCCCGGTGACATTG
The DNA here is from genome assembly GCA_028703745.1 of Clostridia bacterium. Lineage (GTDB taxonomy): Bacteria > Bacillota > Clostridia > Christensenellales > DTU072 > DTU072. Next base: position 6,684 of record JAQVME010000022.1, on the reverse strand, counting down.
CACACTGCCTGAATTTCTACCGGCACAAGTACCGACGAGGCAGGGATTTTCAGCAGTAAATCCTGCTGTAAGGTGAAGGATGTAGTTCCTGTTACTACGTTGTTGCCGCAGTCTTCCTTAACTACCGAAATGGGAATGGTCAAAGTGTATCTGACCCTCGAGCACAAGCTTCCGGGTACGGGCGTTATCGTAAGATTTGAGATAACGCAGGGTCCGCTGTTGGTTACGCTTTCCACGGGATCGGCGATAGCATCGTTTACTCTTGGGAAGCTAACTGTAAGGCGGGCGTTTTCTACACTCTTTCTCTGTATGCAGGCGTCAAAAATTCTTCTGACCTCTACGCATACCTTTTCACATTTAGCAGATGAATTGGAGAGTGCGGGAGTATTTCTGCAATTTGACATAATATAATCTCCCTAAAATATTGGTTTTGATACATATTATGACAAAAAAAAAATAACTGTGAAAATTGTAAAGATATTTATTGCAAACTGAGAATATGCTCCAGCCTTTCTAGCACCTGCTCCTTGCCCATGGCTTCCGAAGACGATACTAGAATGATGTTGTCTATGCCGATTTTTAACGAAGCGGCAAGCTCACCCCTTCTGCGAGCGCGCGCCGCGCGGCTGAGCTTGTCTGCTTTTGTGGCTATGACCGTAAAAGGCAGCTTGAAATAATACATATATTCAAGCATCATCAAATCCTCTTTCGTAGGATCGTGACGAATGTCGAGCAGCAAAAGCACGTGTCTTTTGTGCGCGCACGGTGTGGCAAAATACTTTTCGAGCAAAGCCGCCCATTTACTTTTTTCGCTTTGCGCAACCTTGGCGTAACCATAACCCGGAAGGTCTACCAGCGTAAATTCTCCGCCGTTTATGTCAAAATAGTTCAGCAGTCTGGTTCTGCCCGGATCTTTTGAGGTCTTTGCCAGCTTTTTGCCGCAAAGAAAGTTTATGAATGAGGACTTGCCGACGTTGGACTTACCCGCGACGGCTATTTCCTTTCTATCGGGAGGTATTTGCGACAGCTCGGCTGCCGATATAATAAATTCAGCATTTTTTATTATCATCTTTTCTTCCTAAATAAAAGCGCCGTCATAAAAATAAATACGGCAGCGCTTTTTGTGAGTTTTTTGGGCATTTATTGCCATGCAAATTGTCCTATAGCGCATACTATCAGCCTGCGGAGTCCTTGGATTCGTCCTCCGTAACTTTCTTGGGCTTGCGGCGCAGTATTCTTGCGGGCGCGTTCTTATTAATGAAGTCTTTGTCAAGAACCACCTTTGTAATTGTTTCATCGCTGGGAATCTCATACATAATGTCGAGCATAGACTCCTCTACTATAGTACGCAGACCTCTGGCCCCCGTCTTAAGTTGCATGGCTCTGTGCGCTATAGCGCGAAGCGCGTCGTCCGTGAATTCGAGCATGACGTTGTTCATGCTGAACAGCTTTTTGTATTGTTTGACTACGGAATTCTTCGGGGCGTCGAGTATCTTTACGAGATCGTCCTCTGTCAACGGGTCAAGCGCGGCGACTATGGGCAGTCTGCCGACGAATTCGGGGATAAGACCGTATTTTATCAAATCGTCGGGTTGCAAGTCGTGTATGTTCTCGCTATATACTCCGTCTCTCTTCTTCAGCGTAGAGCCAAAGCCTATACCCGAGGTATCCTTTCTCTTGTCGACGACTTTTTCTAGACCTACGAACGCGCCGCCGCATATAAACAATATGTTGGTGGTGTCTATAGGTATGAACTCCTCCTGAGGATGCTTGCGTCCGCCTCTCGGGGGAACGTTTGCCACAGTCGATTCGAGTATCTTCAGTAGCGCCTGTTGAACGCCCTCGCCTGAAACGTCTCTCGTTATTGAAACGTTTTCGGTTTTTCTGCAAATTTTGTCGATTTCGTCGATATAGATTATGCCGCGTTCGGCTTTCTTTACGTTGCCGTTCGCCGCTTGAATGAGCTTTAGCAAGATGTTTTCGACATCCTCGCCCACATAGCCAGCCTCAGTAAGAGCCGTTGCGTCGGCTACTGCGAAGGGCACCTTTATTATATCTGCCAGAGTTTTTGCCAGCAGCGTTTTGCCCGAGCCGGTAGGACCCAGCAGCAGCACGTTGCTCTTGTCAAGGACTATGTCCTTGGATTTCAGGCTGTTTATTCTTTTGTAATGGTTATATACTGCCACGGAAAGTATCTTCTTTGCGGAGTCTTGTCCGACGATATGAACGTCAAGCTTGGATTTGATTTCCATGGGGGTGGGAATGTCGTGCAGCTCCTCGACCGTGTCCGTTTCTTTCTCTATGCTGTTCAACATGGCATAAGCCCTTTCTATGCAGATATTGCATAGCAAAGCGCCCTTTGCCCCTGCCACAAAGCTTATGGAGTCTTCGTCTATCGACCTGCCGCAAAAGAAACAGGTAGTATCGTCAATATCAAATTTCAATTTCTATTCCTCCTGCTTTTTTATTTTTCTGGTGGTATAAACCTCGTCGATAAGCCCGTATTTTACGGCTTCGTCGGCGCTCATATAATAGTCTCTGTCTGCGTCCGCCGTAATCTTCTCCACCGTCTGTCCGGACTGCTCTGCAAGTATTTTGTTGAGCTTCTTTTTTATTTTTAGGATATGCTCGGCAACAATTGCAACGTCAGTAGCCTGACCGGATACTCCGCCCAAAGGCTGATGAATCATGACTTCGCTGTTCGGCAGCGCAAAACGCTTGCCCTTGGCGCCTGCGGTCAAAAGTACCGCCGCCATGGAGGCAGCCATACCTATGCAAATGGTATTTATGTCGCATTGGACATAATTCATTGTGTCATATATTGCCATTCCGTCGCTTACGGAGCCGCCCGGGCTGTTTATATAAAAGAATATATCCTTTGTCGGGTCCTTTGTTTCCAAATACAGAAGCTGTGCGACAATGCTGTTGGCAACATGAAAATCTATTTCGCCCGACAGAAAAATAATTCTGTCCTCAAGCATTCTCGAATACAAATCATAGGTCCTTTCACTTCTGGCATCCTTTTCGATTACATAGGGTATTGACACCTTTTTACCTCCAATGGGTTATATTAAGTTGTTGTTCTGTTTCAGGAACTTAAACAGCTTTTGCGTAAGCAAATTGTTGATAGTATAATTGAAGCTCTCCTGCGTCCTTTGCTCCTCGGGTATCTTGTCAAGCTCGGCGTTAAATTCCTCTTCACTGAATTCTATCTTCTCTTGCTTAATTATTTCTGTAATAATCAACTCGTAATTTACGTCACGGATAGCCTCGTCTCTCTTTTCTTTGCGGAAATCCTCAACGCTCTTGCCGGTATATTTCATATAGTCCTCAAGCTTAATGCCATAATAGGACGAAAGATTTTTTTCCAGCTGCTGAATCTTGTAGTCTACGGCATCTTCCACCATACATTCGGGCAACTCGATTGCCGTATTCTCAAGGATTTTGTTCATTACCTTGTTGGCAAAGTCGTTTTCTTCCTGCTCGGCTTTCTTATCTTCAAGCTGTTTTTTTATGGAAGCTTTCCACTCCTCAACATTGTTGAGTTCCTCGCTGATATCCTTTACAAAATCGTCGTCCAATGCGGGCATTTCTTTTTCTTTTATTTCGTGTATTTTTATGGCAAAAACCGCTTCCTTGCCGGCAAGAGGCGCTGTATAATCCTCGGGGAACGTAACCTTGATGTCCTTTTCGTCACCCTTTGACAAGCCTATCAGCTGCTCTTCAAAGCCTGGGATAAACTGTCCGCTGCCGATAACAAGGTTCTGCTTTTCGGCGGTGCCGCCCTCGAACTTCTCGCCGTCAACGCTGCCGCTGAAATCAATAAGCACGTTGTCGCCGTCCTTTACGGGTCTTTCTACTTCCTTGAGTCTGGCTCTGGAAGCGAGGATTTTGTTCATTTCCTCCTCAACCTCGGCGTCGCTTACGGCGGCGTCAAACTTCTCAATGTCAAGTCCTTTGTACGTGCCCAGCTGGAATTCCGGTCTTATCGCCGTGGTAATAACCATCTTCAGTCCGTCCTCGCTGACTTCTTTGTCGTCGAAATCGGGATCGCCGACTGCCTCAAAGTTGTCCTTTTCGTCTTTAAGTATTTGGTTAAAGTATTTGGGTACGGCGGCGTTCAGCGCGTCGTACAAAAGCTCGTATCTGAAGCTATCCATTGCGATATGGAAAGGTACCTTGCCCTTTCTGAAGCCTTTTATTGCGTACTTATGCTTGTTCTTACCATAAGCCTCTTTAATATCGTTCGTCCATTCATCCTTCGGCACATCAAAAGCAATCTCAATTTTTGTCTTGCTCAGATGCTGTATTGAGTATTCCATAAAACCTCCATTGTATTATTATAATTAATTAACTTACTGATAATAACATAAAAAGTATTTTACTGCAAACGTTATAAACAGTTATTAGCAAAATTCTGCCGCAAAAAAAGTCCTTTCGTGTCGTAAAATACGCACAGGCAGCAGTCTTTTACAACCGCTTTTATTCCTCGCTACCCGACTTCATATCCTGGTTTTTGCTTTCGGTGAACCGTATATACGGACCCTCCCAGTCGTAGCGTATCTTGGCAAGCTCGCCGTTTCTGTGTTTGGCAATTTCTAATAGTATGGGGAATTCGGCGGCGTTCTTGACGCTTTCATCCTCCCTGCTTAGGAACATTACTATATCGGCGTCCTGCTCGATAGCTCCCGATTCACGAAGGTCGGAAAGTCTCGGCGCCTTGTCGGTTCGCGATTCAATGCCTCTCGACATCTGAGAAAGCACCATAACCGGACAATGCAGCTCTTTTGCAACGATTTTTAGCATTCTGCTGATTTCGCTTATGGTCTCTTGACGGGAGACGTCCTTGCCGCCCTTGCCGCTCATAAGTTGAAGATAGTCGACGACTATGAGGTCAAGCCCTTTGGCTCTCGAGGACAGCCGTCTTGCCTTGCCCAAAATATCATAGGGCGTAAGCATTGAGCTGTCGTCTATGTATACGGAAGATTCGCCCAGCGTTTGGGTTATTTTCCAGATTTTTTTGTCGGCGTCATTCTTCAATTCGCCCTTGCTGACGTCTGTCATGGATACTCCCGACAGATTGCAAAGTATTCTTTGCGCCAGCTGAACAGCCGGCATTTCGAGAGAAAATACTGCAATGGTCTTTTTTTGCGTGGACTTTGTGGAGGCTATATTTGCCACAACATTGAGCGCAAAAGACGTTTTTCCTACTGACGGACGGGCGGCGAGAATAATCAAATCCCCTTTCTGCAAGCCGTTGGTTTTTTGGTCGAATATCGGGAAGCCCGTCATAAGCCCGCGCAGCGCGTTCTTGTCCTTTATCATGGCGTCGATTCTCGCCATAAGCGCCGTCACCGGCTCGCTGATATGCTCGAGGTCGTTTCTGGTCTGCTCCTTTGCTATGGAATATATCAGCGCCTCTGCGAATTTCACCACCTCGGACGCATCTGAGGACTTGTAGGCTTCTTCGATTATTTGGTTGCAACCGTCAATAAGGCTGCGCAGTATTGTGTCGCGCTTTATGATGCGAAGGTATTGACGGAAATTTGCCGAGGACGGCAGTACCGTGGCAAGCTCGGCAAGGTATGTAAGCGTATCCGCCTCAGAACTGTTCTCCTTGACCAGCCTGTCGTTGACGGTGATAACGTCAATAGCTATTGTCAACGAATGCAATCTCTGCATGGCGTTAAAAATACTTTTGTGTCGGGAGTTGTAAAAATCTACCTCTGCAAGCAAAGGCACTACCTCCGATGCCGTCTGTCCGTCAATAAGAATACAGCAAAGTATCGATTGCTCCGCCTCAAAGTTGTTGGGATATATCTTTACGCGTTCCTTTCCTATCGTTTTAACCGGCATAGTTTGCCCTCCGCTTTTGTTTGTGCTTGGCTATTGCTAAACCTATTAGCGACGCAAGAATTATGGGTAAGGTCACAGCAATGGCAACCACATACCAGTTTGTGGCGTTGGGAATTTGTTGAACTATCTCTATTTCCCTGCCGGAGCTGTCCAAATCCATATAGAATTCGTGTACGTAGATTTCGCTGTTGACGTCAAAATAGCTTCTCTCCGCATCCGTAGTAATGATTTTGTACGGCGAGCCATAGTGATAACTGAGCGCAACATCCTCTCTGCCAAGATCAAACATATATAATATGCCCAGCAGCATGCCCAGCGAGCCTTCGTCTTCAATACCGTCAAATATCGTTTTTTGGTTGATATGCACGTCGGTAAAGAAAAAACTCTTGACCATCACATAGTCGCTGTCATTGCTCTCGTAGCCGTCAATGCCATATTCAAGGTACAAATCGGTTGTCGAGTCATATACTCTTGAACCAATGACTCTGTTGTCTTCAGCTGTTTCCGGCGTGAAGCCGATAGCGAGAATATAGCCCGAAACATAGTTCAAGAGTTCCTCACGGCCGAAGGCGTCATCTTCGCCGAAGCCGTCGAGAAATTGTTCGTCAAATGTAACGCTGAAGGTGCGGACTATGCTGCCGTTTGCCATATTGAAATTGCCGTAAGTGATTTCTGCAAGATAACCGCTCCTTACCTCAAGCCCCGTTTCTTCCGCGACGTCTGCGAAAGCATAGCCGACAGTCGGCAGGCAAAAAATACAAGCCGACACTGCGAGAAGCGTAATGATTATTAGGTATTTCTTCATTTGCACATCCTTTCAAGAGCGTC
>JAQVME010000219.1 GCA_028703745.1 Clostridia bacterium | reverse complement strand
TCCGGCGCCGCAATTTTGCTAGCCAAGCTCTGCGGCGGCGAAATAATCTCCGCAGATTCCATGCAGATATACCGTCATATGGATATTGGCACGGCAAAAATCACTATGAAAGAAAGGCAGGGCGTTGCGCACCATATGCTTGACGTCATCGAGCCTTATGAGGAGTACAGCGTTTCGGAATATCAAAAAGCGGCGTTGGAAATAATGGCCGATATCGAAAGCCGTGGCAAAACCGTCATAGTCGCAGGAGGTACAGGTCTATATATCAATTCGCTTATATATCCTTTGCGTTTTTGCGAGGCGGCGAAGGACGAGACGCTAAGAAACGAGTTGGTTGCGCAGGCAGAAAAGGCCGGCGCCGACTCGTTATATGACAGATTAAGCGAACTAGACCCGGCCGCTGCGGCAAAGATTCATAGAAACAACGTAAAAAGAGTTATTAGAGCGCTTGAAATAAAAATTCTCAGCGGAAAATCCATTGCAGAGTGTACGGACAAGGGCGAAAAAAGCTATTACAGAATGTACGCCTTCGACTTCGGCAGAATGGAACTATATAAAAAAATCGAAGAAAGAGTTGACAATATGATGGAAGACGGACTTGCCGAAGAGGTGCAGCGCCTTATGCTTGAATACGGATTGACCTTTGAACACCAAAGTATGCAGGCAATAGGGTACAAGGAATTCAAAGATTTCTTTGAAGGCAAAATAACCAGAAGCGCGCTTATGGATTTGATAAAACGCAACACCAGAAAATACGCAAAGCGCCAATTCACTTGGTTCAAGGCATATGATGACTGCAAATGGCTAAATAAGCCGCTAGAACGCAGTCAAGCCGAAGAGATACTTGAGGACTATTACAGAAACAAGCCTATATTGGAATAAAACGGAGCGACAAATGCACACAAACGATAGAGATATATTAATTAATAACGCCGAGAAGTTTTGCGAAGCAGTCTTTGCCGACATAGACGCTATCGCGCTTTTCAACCAAAGAAAGGTGCTGGACGCCTTCACGAAGAATCATATCTCCTCAGGACATTTTATGCCGTCAACCGGCTATGGCTATGACGACAGAGGCAGAGATACTCTAAACAAACTTTTCAGCTATATATTTGGCGCAGAAGACGCCATCGTATCTCCGCTGATAGCAAACGGCACACACGCAATAAGCCTTGCTCTGTTTGGACTTCTTCGCCCGAACGATACCTTGTTATGTATCAGCGGCAAGCCTTATGATACTTTGGACGAGGTAATAAACGGACAAAATATCGGTTCTTTACGTGATTTTAGCATAAATTTTGATCAGATTGAATACAAAAACGGCGTATACGACGTTGCCGCAATAAAAGAATATTTGGCACATACCAAACCAAAAACCGTACTTATTCAGCGTTCCAAGGGTTATGCTTGGCAGGATTCTATCGATTTGCTTTCAATGGAGCTGATTATTAGCATAATAAAAAAACTATCCGAACAAACCATAATAATAGTCGATAACTGTTATGGCGAATTTTGCGAAAAGATAGAGCCGACGGAAATCGGCGCCGACATAGCCGTAGGTTCGCTCATAAAGAATCCAGGAGGCGGTATTGCGCCAACAGGAGGTTATATCGTGGGCAAAGCCGTATATATTGACCTCATAGCGCGCAGACTTACGGCTCCGTCGCTGGGAAAAGAGGTCGGTTCCTACTTTGCGAGCTATTTGCCGTTCTATCAGGGATTGTTTCTCGCGCCTTCGACGGTAAAAAATGCGCTAAAAGGCTGCGCTCTTGCGGGAAAGGTCTTTTCGCTGCTGGGCTACGAGGTTTTGCCTGCAAGCGAACTCAAGCCTCAGGACATAATTTGCGCAATAAAATTCAATAATAAGCAACAACTCATAACATTTTGCCAAGCTGTGCAACGTATTTCGCCCATTGACAGCTTTGCTACGCCGGAACCGTGGGATATGCCGGGATATAGTCATCAAGTTATAATGGCGGCAGGAACCTTCATACAAGGTGGATCATTGGAGCTTACGGCTGACGCGCCAATAAAGGAGCCGTATATAGGCTATTTGCAGGGCGGATTGACATATGAGCACATAAAGCTTGCAATAGCAGAAATGATTTCAGTACTGGCATAAATTCGCGTTATGGCTTATAATGTGTATATCAATATTAATAAACAGAGGAACATATGATTAAGTTTTTTGACAATGAGGAATTTGCCGCAAAAATTGCCGAATTAGCCAAAACTGCCGACCAAAAAGCACTTGTAGTCTGGTCGACAGATTGCGCCGAACGCGTGCTCAAGAACTATGAACGCTACTATGGCAACAACAATGCGAAAATGGCCATACTGGCAGGTCGGAAATGGCTTTCCAGAGAAGTTTCTATCATTGAGGCGCGCAAGGCGGCGTTTGCAGCGCACAGCGCCGCCCGTATAGCCGCATATCCGGAGGCATGCTTTGCCGCGCGTTCGGCAGGTCAAGCCGTTTCTACCGTGCATGTGTCCTCACATGCTTTGCATGCTGCTACATACGCCGCAAAATCTGTGTTTTTTGCTTCACCGAACGAGTTTGCCGCCGAAAATGTCGCCGAAGAGCGCCGCTGGCAATACGCGCACCTTACAGAGCTATTAAAGCGTAGTGACGAATAAAGGGACGATGCTATTTGCAAAAGATTACTATGCGGCGCTAAAGTCACATCGATGCCATAAATAATTATAAAGAACACAGCTTATTATAACGTCCTAACCGGCGCTTTTTTAAAGACATCACGAGCTACAGTCACTAAAAGGTTAAATTTGGACGGCGCACCGGGTTCCGATGAAACTGACATCGAATTTTTCGCATAAAATTCCATTCAAAACAAATATAGAAAAAGCAGATAAAGTT
>JAQVME010000218.1 GCA_028703745.1 Clostridia bacterium | reverse complement strand
AGATCGGCGATTTCGCCTTCAGAAATTGTTCGGGACTAACTACGCTCTATTTGCCCTCCACCGTAATTAGCGTAGGTACGGGCATCTTGAGCGGGCTATCGGCGTTGACCGAACTTACGGTAAGCGGCGCGTACAGACTGGCGGAGCTAATGGGCATGGATAGCTACGTAGACAGCTACGCCGTAACATACGCTGAGAACACCTATTATTTGCCTCTTTCGCTGAAATCCATAATCATCGCGGACGGCACGGAGAGCATAATTGCCGACGCATACGCCTCAAGTCTTATAGAATCTGTCAGCCTTCCTACGGGTCTCAAAATTGTTGGAGAGCGCGCCTTTGCGGGGGCGATACAGCTGACTAGCGTTATACAGCCGACAGAAAACAACACCATAGAAGAAATTCTGGCTTACGCATTCTCTGATTGTACGGAGCTTACGGCAATAATACTGTACGAAAACGTAACCAAAATAGGCGAAAGGGCGTTCTACGACTGCTCTGCAATGGAAGCGGTGCATATCCTCAGTCCGTATTGTGAAATCGGCTATCAAGCCTTTTACAATACCCCGTGGTACGGCCATCAAAACGGACTGATATATGCCGGAAACACGCTGCTGGGATATTCCGGACCGGTGCCCGAAGGCTACAGCCTTTTGGTAGAGGACGGTACTACGGATATTGCGGCAAACGCATTTGATTCTCAATCGGGACTGGTTGCCGTCACGTTACCCGCTTCCATACAAAGCATAGGCAAGGCAGCCTTCAAAAACTGTTTGAACCTAACCGAAGTGGAGTTCATAGGCACAAGCCAACTTGAAGAAATAAGCGCGCAGCTATTCTACAACTGCCAAAGGCTGGAGTCTTTCGAGATACCGGCTTCAATAAAGAAAATAGGAGATAGCGCATTCTACAATTGCAGGGCATTCGATGTAGTAGTGTTCGGAAACGGAAGTCTGCTTACAGAGCTCGGCAACGAGGCATTTATGCAATGCGCCGCCGTGGCTGCTTTTCTTCCGAGTTCGCTAAAAACGATAGGCGCATACGCATTTTCGAACTGTCAGGCATTAGAGAATATCGCTATGATCAGCGCAAGCGCGCTTGAATACATAGGAGAGTACGCTTTCTACGGCGCAAAGAATGCCGTTTTCGGCGTAACAACCTTCGGCGCGCTTTCATACATTGGCACCCGCGCTTTTTATAGCTGCGAAAAGATAATTAGCGTTGTAGCGCCGTCATTGGAATATATCGGCGAAGAGGCTTTCAAAAACTGTTTAGCAATAACCACGCTTACGCTTACCGCAGACGTACGCATTTTTGATTTAGTGGGCTATGCCGACAACGACGTATCCGGTACGATGTACGGAGTAGTTTCTTACGGCGGCGAACAATACAGCGTACCTGTCAGCCTCACGACGGTACATTTCGCCCAAAACGCCGTTTCTGTCAAGGATTACGCGCTTTACGGCGCCGAGGACATCCTTACGGTGAGTCTTTCCGCCGCCGTTGTCGAGATAGGCGCTTCGGCGTTTGAGAACTGCGCTTTGCTTGTTACGGTTGAAGGCGGCTCCGCTCTACAAAAAATCGATGTTGGAGCTTTCCGGAATTGCAGCTCGCTTTCCTCCTTTGATTTGCCGGCATCCATAAAAACAATAGAAGATTTTGCCTTTGAAAATTGCACGGGAATGACGGCATTATCTCTTGCAGGGAATTCGCTACTCACAAAAATAGGTGTCGGCGCCTTCCAAAACGCCGGGAACGCAGTGTTCACTTTCGGCGCAATAACGAAACCTTTGACGGTAGGGGCTGACGCCTTCAAAAACTGCCGTTCGCTGGAAAACTTTGTTGCAGAAAACGTCATATACTACGGCGACGGCGCGTTCGACGGTTGCGACGCGCTGGTATCGATTACCGTCACTACAGACGGCTTCGTAGGGCGGCTGTTCGGCACAGAGCCAAATGCCGGTTGCTACGTCGTCAATATGTCGGCAACGGATTATTATATTCCGCTCTCACTGACGGACATTTTTGTCTCGCAGTCGATGTCCACAGTAGCCGACAATGCCTTCGCAGGACTCAACACAATTGAGTATGTCTGGCTAAACGGCGTTTCGGCAATAGGCAAGCGCGCCTTTTTAGGCAACTCGGCGCTTACAACAATAACCGTACCAGCCAGCGTGGTAATCATTGACGACTTTGCCTTTGAAGGTTGCATAAACCTTGAAAGCGTTACTCTTATGCTTGCCGACACCTTGACGTTTATCGGCGAGGCGGCATTTGACGACACGCAATGGTATGCGGACATAATCTCCGGTGTGACGAATGATACGGTATATATCGGCAAGGTGGCGTACGCGCATATAGGAAGTATCAGCGGCGTTCTGGCGCTTCGCAGTGACTCCATAGGAATATCCCCGAAGGCGTTTATTAATCAAACGGGCATTACTGAATTACGGTTGCCGCTCAGCATGTCGGCAATAGGCGCAAACGCCTTCCAAAACTGTAGTTCTATCGAAGCGCTGTATACCACGGGGAATTTTGAAATAGGCAGACTGTTCGGCAACCAGCCTTATGGTTTGAGCTATTCCGCCGTTCAAAACGGCTTGACATATTATATCCCTCAAGCGCTGAAACGTGTCTTCGTTATTAGCGGCGCATCCCAGCTTGCGGCTCAGGCATTCGCCGGCTGTTATTCGCTTACGAGTGTGTCGCTACCCGTAACGCTCTATAATATTGGAGCCGACACGATGAAGGGTTGCCATGGGCTTACCGAAATGACCGCGCCGGCGGAATTTATGCTGGGCACTTTTTTTGGTATAGATGCCTACGAAAACAGCTACAGCGCTTCTCAAAACGGCGTAAACTATTATTTCCCCGCCTCCTTACGCACTGTAACCGCGTTGGGAGAGG
>JAQVME010000021.1 GCA_028703745.1 Clostridia bacterium | reverse complement strand
CCACCACCTTGTCCTTGTCAATGCGTAGCACCTTAGTACAGTTCATAAGCTCCACGCCCGCCCTTTCAAGGTAATGAATGAGGTGTCCTCTGTTGGCGGTGCAGACATGGTTCATAATGTATTTCATCATCTCCACAACCTTGACGTCCTTGCCCAGCTCATATTTCAAGAGATAAGCTACCTCCGCGCCGACGGCTCCGCCGCCTATAACTACGACGTTCTTCGCGTCCTTCACTAAGGAGTTGTCGTTCAAGATATCAATAGCGCTGAATACGTTTTTGTTCGTTGCGCCCTCAAGTCTCGGTATTATTGGCTTTGTGCCGGTTGCGGTGATTATGACGTCATAGCCCTTCTGTTTGAGTGTTTCGGCATCGGCAGCGGTGTTCATAAGTAGGGAGAAAGCCGGGTTTTCCTTCATTTTTTCCACACGGTGGTTGAGGTAGACGAGATAATTCTTGATGTCGAACTTTATTACGGGCTGACAACCGGGAACGATGTTTCCGCCAACTTTTTCGCTTTTTTCGTAGAGGTCCACGGTGTGTCCTCTCTTCAGCAGCACGCTTGCGGCGATTATGCCGGCCGGACCGGCGCCGATAACGGCGACTTTTTTTGCCTTATCGGCCTTCGGTATCTCTCTGGAATATTCGTTCTCAAACGCCGTTCTGGGGTTTACGGCGCATTGCGGATGTCCGCCCTCTACGAATTCGTTTATGCAGGCTTCTTGACAGCCGATACAAGGTATAATATCCTTTACGTCGCCTGCGTACGCTTTGTTGCACCAGTCGGGGTCGGCGAGTAAGGGCCTACCCAGCATAACCATGTCGCATTTGTTGTCGCGGAGCGCCTGCTCTGCAAGGTCGGGATAGCCCAGCTTGCCTACGGCCACAACGGGTACGGGCACGCCTTTGTTGGACACGATATTGTTTTCGGCAAAATATTTTTTTGTCCAGTCGGCAAGCTCAATATAGCAGCCTGCGGGCATGGAGGCGGGGGGATGCGGCAACCACCAGTTGTCGTAGCAGCCCATATCCACGTCGAACATATCTACGCCGGCTTTCACCAGCTCTCTCATATATTCCAGCGTCTGTTGCACCGTTCTTTCGTTCTTGAACTTCGTCAGAGGCTTCTGAGTGTTCATTTTGTCGCCGTATGTGGCGTTGAGAGCCAACGTAAGGTCGATTCTGTACATTATGGGATAGTCGTTGCCTACTCTCCTGCGGATTTCTTTTATCATGTCCAGCCCGAAATTCATATAATTGGCATATCTGCCCATTTTGCGGCGGTTGAAGGCGGGGTTTGTCATCTGCTCAAGCAAATAGCCCTCATGACCGTGCAAGTATACGCCGTCGATATTGCAGGCTTTGGCGTCGGCGCTGCCTTGACCTATGCGCTTAATAATCTTTTTGCATGATCTGTCGCTAAGGCGGAGGCAGGGGATGTCCTTGATGTACCAGTTCGGGTTGGTGCTTGCGCTTCTGGGGAAGGCAAACTGGTTTACGAGGCATTGCGGATTGCCGACTCTGCCGAGTCCCGGGGTAAGCTGAATGAACAAGTGCGCGCCGTGCGCGTGGCACTTTGCCGAAAGGTCGCGCCAGCCGGAGAATACGGTACGGCTGCGGTCTATCCTCGGGAAATAAGTAAGGTCGCCCAGTTCGATAAGCGATTTGTCTATGCCGTAAGAGACGGGAATAAGCCCCGTAGTGATGAGCCCCACTCCGCCTTTGGCTCGCTCTTCAAAATACGCCAGCATACGCTGGTCGGGACGCCCGGTCTCGTCGCACATGCTGATATTGCCCATGGGCGCCATCACCAGACGGTTTTTCAAAGTAAGTCGGTTGACTTTTATGGGGGAGAACATCTTTTTGTAGGGAAAAAGCTTGGCAGTCATTTCCGGCACGGCAAAGCCTTTTTGCCACCAGCCGCCGAAGCTGTCAACCATACTGTTTATTCTTGAGTCATAGTCCATAAGAAACCCCTCCTGTATATTTTATTAGCTCTATTTTATCACAAAAAAAACGCTTTTTCAATAGTCGATGTTTTTACTTCACCATATTTTTCAACAATAGATACGGTCGTCTTGTCAAAATATTTAATATTGAACTATTCTGTGAAATATGGTAGTATATAATAAGAGAATATGCGAAATAGGAGCGAATATGGCGACAAATTATGGCGGATACGCCGGCAAAGTGTTAAAAATTGACCTTACAACAAAAACTTATAGCGAATATGAATTCTCCGACAAGGAGAGAGAGCTGTATCTCGGCGGCAAAATAATGGCGGCAAAGATACTTTACGACAACATAAAAGGGATTATCGACCCGCTTTCCCCGGAAAATATTCTCGTGGTCACCACCGGTCCGCTGAACGCTTTGGGCGCGCCGTCCTCGGGAAGATTCAATATATCGTCCATATCCCCGCTTACGGGGCTGGTGTGTTCGTCGAATTGCGGCGGAACCTTCGGCATAAACCTCAAGAGAGCCGGCTGCGACGCCATTGTCATCTGCGGCAAAGCCGAAGAAAAGACACTGCTGAAAATTACCGAGGAGACGGTGGAGTTTCTTCCGGCGGAGGAGCTTTGGGGCAAGACAACGGGAGCTACGCAGGAGGCAATAGGCGGCAAGAGCGGCAAGATAGTAATCGGTCCCGCCGGTGAAAACCTTGTAAAATACGCCTGCATAATAAGCGACGAAAGGGCCGCAGGAAGAGGCGGACTGGGCGCTGTCATGGGTAGCAAAAATCTGAAAGCCGTGACCGCCTCGGGCAAGAATATATGCAAGCCTTTCAACAAAGAAAAGTTTATGGAAATAAACAAAAAATGGACGAAGGCACTGCTGGCTCATCCTTTGACGGGCAGCCAAATGCCGAAGCTGGGCACGGCGGGACTTGTGACGGGTATGAACGCCCGCCATATACTTGCCACCAAGAACTTCAAATACGGGCAGTTCGACGGCTTCGAAAAAATATCCGGCGAGTATCTCGCCGAAAAATACTTGATTAAGAACAAGGGCTGTATATCCTGTCCTATACAGTGCGCAAGAGTAGTCGAAGTGGGCGGCAAGCAAGTCAAAGGTCCTGAGCTTGAGACACTGGGACTGCTGGGCGCCAACGTTATGAACGACGACATAGAAAAAATCTTTGAATGGAACTATGAGCTTGACGAGCTGGGTATGGATACAATTTCTGCCGCAGGCAGTCTGGCTTTTGCTATGGAACTGAACGAAAAGGGAATATGGGACAGCGGACTGGAATTCGGCAAGGTCGCTAACATCACCGACATTATTCATCAGATAGCCACCAGAAGCACCGAGGTGGGAGACATACTCGCCGAGGGCACGCGGAATATGAGCAAGAGATTCGGCGGTGACGAGTTCTGCATAAGCAGCAAGGGCATGGAACTCAGCGCGTACGAGCCGAGAGGCGCAGTCGGACAGGGTCTGGGTTACGCAGTATCGAACAGAGGCGGCTGTCACCTCAACGCCGGCTATCTTGTTGTGCTTGAGGGACTGGGCTTATCCATAAATCCCTATACCCATAAGGGCAAAGCAACCTTGACTATGACCTTCCAAGACCTTATGGAAGCCGTCAGCGCGGGCGGCAACTGTCTTTTCACTACATACGCGGTATTCCCCGGCTTCTTGATAAGCAAGCCCAACAGCATTATGACGCGGCTGGTAAACAAGATTATGCCTTATCTCGGCGGCGTGCTTTATCTTGCAGGCAAGTTTCCCACACTGCTTGCCGTTAACCTTCCATCGATATTTCCGCATTCCGTATGCTTGAAAGCGGCTACGGGCATGAAGCTGAATTTCGGCAAAATGCTGCGTATCGGAGAGCGCGGCTACAACCTCGAAAGACTTCTTAATAAAAAACTCGGCGTTGACGCCTCCTGTGACACGCTGCCCAAAAGACTTACCGACGAGCTTCAAGACGAAGCCAACAAGAAGTCAAAAGTACCCCTCGAGAAGATGAAGAAAAGGTATTACAGGGCAAGGGGCTGGAAAAACGGTCTGCCCACCGCCAGATTGATAAAACGGCTGGGCATAGAGGCATAAGTGGCAAGGGTAAAATTCTACGGTTTGCTCCGTCTCAAGTCCGGATTGGCAGAAACGACGGCAGAGGCGCGCACGGTAAGCGAGCTTATTGCCGTTTTGGGTGTCAGAATTGACGGTCTGGATTACCAAGAATTAAAAAATAGCGTGATTTTCGTCAACGGCAAGAATATCACCGAACAAAAAATGTACCGCACAAGTCTTGACGGCGACTCAGAGGTTATGTTTCTTAGCCCTGTGTCGGGCGGCTAATAACAAAATAAAAAAAATTCGGGCATTCCGCTCCGCTACCTTGCGCAGTAAAGGGCGTTGATACCTTCCTTATTCTGTGATATAATAATATCATATCAAGAAGGAAGGTTTTTTTATGGCAAAAATACATTTAGCGTTCAGGTTCCACATCAACTTTTATCATTCCTACAGAGGTGACAAGCCCGACGACAGCGGCTTTGCCAAGGATATAAGAATAATCCGATACATTCTCAACGTACTGGATAAGTACAATGCTAAGGGTGTGCCGGTACGCGGAACGTGGGATTCTGAGAACTATTTTTCTCTCGAGAAGCTTATTCCGCAATACTGTCCGGATATTCTTGAACGGTTGCAACAGAGGGTCAACAGCGGCGTGGACGAGATGGAAATCATGAGCTACAACAACGGACTTGTTTCTTCGCACACCACCGAGGAGTTCGACCTAATGATGTCAAAAACTCTCTCCAACAAGGCAGGCTCGGGGCTAAAAGACCTTTTCAAGCAGTACGCTCCCGTAGTGCGCTCGCAGGAGTGTATGATGACTCCGGCGCTGGTGCCGCTTTACAAAAAGCACGGCGTAGAGGCAATAACGTTGTTTTACAGTTGTATACCTTTCAACGGCTTCTCAAATTTTGTGCCGCTGTTGCCGTTTGAGCAACGTTTCAATCCGCTTTGGTACAAACCCGAGGACGACAAAATTATTGTTATTCCCGCGGTGGGGGTCGCCGACGTATTCGACAACCTCGGCATAAAAGCGTATATGAAATACCTTCGCAAGCAGCAGCTTGCCATGAAAGAGCCAAAGGATTTGCTGGTGCTTGTGGATATGGATGCCGACGATGATTATTGGAGAGGCTATTTCAATACCTTCCTTTCGGAATTCGTACTGCGCGACAAGGACAAGCTATTGTGGGAGGGCGGTCTGGCGCATATGATTAAGCAGGTGCAGGACCTCGATTATGTCGTATTTGACACGCCTTACGATTATTTGAAGAGTCATCCGCCGATAGGCGAGGTTAAGTTCACCCAAGACACCGCCGACGGCAGCTTTGACAGCCTGTCGCCGTGGTCGGACAAACTTGATAATGCCAAGCTATGGTCGGGCATAGACAGAGCTAGAACGCTTTGCGAATACGCAAGAGCCGTTGCGGAGCTTGCCGGTACCGATGTGGAAAAGGAGATTGCGTTGGCGCTTGAGAAGAGGATACTCACTCTTTCGACTACGCATTTCGGGCTGTCTACGCCGGTTATGTGCGTGCCCAGGCTCGAGGTGGCAGCCGAAAGCGTAAAAAATTGCGTTGACGAATCACAAGCCATTCTCAAAAAAGCCGAAGGCGCGCTGAAAGCCGCAGGAATGAAGGCAGTTTTCCAACAGCCTTATTTCGGCGAGGGCGACAAGAGAGGCTTAATTAGAATAAAAATAGACGACAGTCTTGCGCAAAAAAAGCTTGCAATTGTAGCCGACGGACAGGTTCTCGACTCTTTTGTATTTAAGAGCTTTGACGGCTATGAATTGCGCGCCGTCACAAAAAACGCCGCTAAGGCGCTGGATATTGACTTGATAGAAGGTGGCAGTGACGCCGTCAGAAGCGTGCTGCTCTCCGAAAACGCTATATCAAATTCCGATGTAGCCATAAAGGCAGATGTAGACGGAAGTTTGGTTGTCTTTTATAAAGGGACGCCGGTAACCGAGGAAGGTTCTATGGATTTTTGGGTGGAATACGACGGCAAAATCGTTCGGTGCATCAAAGCGGAGATAGCCACGGAATATATCGGCACGGACACGGCTATGCTTACGAGAACAGGCGAGCTGGACATCGGCGAAAAAATCAGATTTACGCAAAAATTTATCATCAACGGCGCGTTGCCTTATGTGTACGTGGACGTTGAAGCGTCGTATCCAAGGACTCCCGACTTCAAGCCCAACAAGCATAAAGCAAAAAATCTCAAAAGAGGCTGGGATACCAGATGGAGACAGGTGGCGCCGTTTGAAATCATACCGTCCTTTAGAGGCAATGACGCTAGCCCCATAAAAGTCATTAAGCACAATTATTTTGGAAAAACAAGCTCGTTTGACCTCAATTACGGCACCTTCTCGACCAACAAAGAAATCGATTCGTTGAACAACGCCATTACCGCAGGCTGGGTGGCGGCATCGAACGGCGAACAGGGCATATTGTTGTCGCAGGCAGTCACCGCCGATAACAATTTCGCCTTCGCCCGAATGAGGTTGAGAAAGGACGGCGATAAGGACAGGCTCCTCATAAATCCACACGGCACCTATTTTGGCAAGCAGCTGGATTATCCCACAAGGCGGCACGAGCTTGTGGCAACCGTAGCGGTATCACAAGCGGCGCAATACGACCCGTTGGCTCCGTCGTACAGCGGAGGCCGCCAGACTTTTTCTTTGATGATAGCTCCTTTCGACGGCGGCGCGCCTTCGGAGCAGTTGAAGAACGACGCGGCAATGCACGCCTACCCTCCGCACATAATTTCAGACAAACATGGCTGCGGCGGGCTGGACCTTGGCAACTGGTCAATGGAAATAATAAAATAGAAAAACGGTATTCAGCCGGCATTTGAAGATATAATATGAGTATACACATAAAAAAGGGGGAACTATGCCGAAAAAGAAAGAGCCCGAAAGGAGCAAGAGCACATTAGCCAAAGTCGCCTTCTATACCTTTATAGTGGCGGCTCTTGTCTATCTGGTGCAATCCATTCTAGGTAAGCTGAACGTGCAATCAAATATCCTTCAAACAATGCAAAGCGTGGTAATAATAATGCTTTTCATTGTGACGGGAGTTGTCGGCTGGAGATTTTGCCGCACAAAGAAATTGCCGGCAAAACTGCTGTATTTTGTTTGCGTCATAATAATAATCGTAGCCGTGGTACTGCCGGTAATTTAGGATATTACTTCAAAAGCGTAGCGCCCTGTGACAGGGTGCTTTTTTGTATAATCAAACCTGATTATCAGCAGCCTGCCGTCGCGCAGGAATTCGCCGAACAAAAAATCCTTCGATGCCTTGCCTCCTGCGAGGAATTTTTTGAAACAGGAAGAATGACCGCGTTGTAAAATACGCGGTATTTTTCTCGAATTGTTCGACACGAGAAAATCAAACCGCAAGAGTTCACGGGCTTTTTCCGAGCCGCCAAGAAAGTCCAGCACCGCGCCATAAAGACCGGTTAAGCTGTTTACACTTTCTTCTTTCAAAGTGCTGAAGAAATCCGCTATTGCGCAAAAAACGGCATAAGGATTGCCGAAACTGCCGAAAAGGTATTCCAAAGTATAGTAGAAGCGTCCACTATTATATATTTTGTCTACTACGGCGGCGACAGCTTTCAACTTTTTGAAATCATCTTCCGACATATCCGGCGTGGAGATTACCTCGTAAGGCGCTTGCGGAGAATATTTTGCGTTATAGCCGTGCCTTATGGGAGTGCCTTTGAGAAATTTCAGAAAGCCCAGTTGCAGCATGTGCGGTCGTAATGCCGATACTTCATTTATGGCGAGTGCGAAGCTGTCCATTGTTTCGTGCGGCAGTCCTGCTATCAAATCGAGATGCGTATGGACATTGCCGCGCGAGAGTATCTCCGAGATGTTTTTTATAAATATTTCTTTTT
The DNA here is from genome assembly GCA_028703745.1 of Clostridia bacterium. Lineage (GTDB taxonomy): Bacteria > Bacillota > Clostridia > Christensenellales > DTU072 > DTU072. Next base: position 3,852 of record JAQVME010000021.1, on the reverse strand, counting down.
CAAAAGAGCGGTTGACGGCGGCAAGGCTGCTTGAGTTCAGCGATTGCACGCCTGCCTCTATTTGCACCAGTCCGTCGGGCAGCTTTTTGAGAAGCTCAAGTGTCGATTGCTTAAAAAGATCGCCGCCAACCTCAAAATGGAAGCACACCTTATGCCCGCCGAAGGTCTCGGCTATGAAGCGTATGATGTCATCGGCGCGCCGATAGTCTGCGTTGAAGGTGCGGTCTGTGAACTTTATTATTTTTGCGCCTGATTTGACTATTTCAATCAAGTCCTTTTTTACGCGTTCAAGAGAGAAGTACCGCACTCCTACGGTTTGTCCGGCAGTGCAATAGGCGCAGCGAAATGGACAACCGCGCGAGGATTCGTAATAGATGAGCTTGTTGCGGCTGCTCTGTAGCCTTTGCGCCGTGTAGGGAGAGGGAATTTCGTCAAGAGAAGAGAAGTTCTCTGCGCATACTAGCCTCGGTTCGCCCTCCGTTAGCAATTTGTGCAGAGCTTTTTCGCCTTCACCAAAAATAATATGGTCGGCGGGGAAGTCGGCATCGACTTCGGGACCGCCTGCGATGATAGCGCATGACGGGCGCAATTCCTTTATTTCTTCGGCCAGCCTTTTTACGAAGTTGACGTTGAAAATATACACCGAAAATAACAGAACGTCGGCGTTATAGTCCAGAACCTGTTGTAATACGCTTTGATAGTCTTCGTTGACATTGCGGTACATTTCCGAAACGGCGATGCCTCTTGAATGCAAATACTCTGCGAGAAACCAGCCTGCCGGCAAGGTATGGATATATTTTGAGCTGACGCCGCAATACAAAATTTTCATATACATATTCTATACTAATTGCTCTTTTAATACAACGCCGGCGCCGTTTTTGTCTTGATTTATTTTTGACAAAGATAATAGGTTGCATAATACGCAACCAAGTTGCATATTGAGTATTGACAGCTTTTGCGTATTAACCGATAATTTAAGTATAAATATAGATATTATTCGGAGGATTTTTATATGAAATTAACAGGCGGAGAGATAGTCGTTAAACAGCTGGTGAACGAAAAGGTGCCGTATATACTGGGTATTCCGGGTCACGGTGTGCTGGGTTTGTTTGACGCCATACGAAAGGAAGAGGCGGCAGGCAACATAAAGTACATACAAGTCAAGCACGAGCAAGCGGCGACCGCCATAGCAGACGGATATTTCCGCGTATGCGGCAAGCCGCTGGCGACTTTTGCATCAATAGGTCCCGGCACGCTGAACACGGCCATTGGACTTGGCACTGCCTATGTCGATTCCACAGCTTTTCTTCAAATATGCGGCGACACCCACACTCATATGAAGGGCGTAGGCGTGTTGCAAGAGGTTGAACGGTATCAGGACAGCAACATAATAAGAAGTCTGGAGCCGCTTGCAAAGCGCAGTTGGCGCGTCGAAAGCATAAAACAGTTGCCAAAAATAGTTAGGCGCGCGTTCAATTTTATGACTACCGGCAGAAGCGGCCCGTGTGTGCTGGCTGTGCCTATGGATATTCAGGCGGAGAGCGCCGATTGTCAGCTTATGTCCCCGGAAATAAGCCGCTCAGGCTCGCTGCCTGCAGCCGATACGGATTACATAAAAAAAGCCGTGGCTCTGATGAAGACCGCAAAAAGACCGCTGATACTTGCAGGAGGCGGCGCGCTGAAGGCAAGAGTCGGCAAAGAAATATTGGCTTTAGCCGAAAAATGGGGCGCGGCGGTCATAACCACGTTGCAGGGCAAGGGCGCAGTCGCCGAGAATCATCCGCAATACGGCTTCCATACCGGCTCAAAGGGCACGCCCGTAGGCATAGCTCTTGCAAGGAGCGCCGACGTAGTGCTTGCGCTGGGGACCAGATTCGCCGATGAGACGACCTGTTCCTACCGCAAAGGAGTCAGCTTCAATTTCCCGGATACAAAACTTATACATATAGATATCGACGCCGCCGAAATCGGCAAGAATTATGGCGCCGACATAGGCATAATCGCCGACCTTACGGACGCCCTCGCAAAACTTAATGATAGCTTTGGCGAGTTTGAAACCAATAAAGCGTATCTTGAGGAAATAAAGGCGCTGAGGGCGCAATGGGCGGAGTACTTGAAAAAAATCAGGTCGCAGCCCTCGAAGGATATGACAATTTCGCAACTGATAGGCGAACTTAACGAAGTACTGCCCGAGAATGCCATTATTTCCACATCTTCAGGTAATACTCAGGCGCAGCTTTTCCAAGAATATTGCTACAAGCAGCCCTACTGCAATTTGACGACGGGCGGCTTTTCGGCTATGGGCTGGGCGGTGCCTGCCGCCATGGGCGCAAAACTTGCGGCTCCGGAAAGACCGGTAATCGCCTTGCTCGGAGACGGCGATTTTATGATGATTATGCAGGAGCTTTCGACAATGGCGCAATACGGTATACCCGTCATAGTAGTAATGGCGAACAATTCGGGGTGGATGGCAATAAAGGATTTGCAAACCGACGTATTGGGCAAGGAAGCCGCCTTCGGCAACGATTTTATGAAGGGCGGCGAGGTGTACACTCCCGATTTCAAGGCTATTTCGCAGGCCTTCGGCATAAACACCTACGAATTGAAAGACCTTGCCGACACAAAGAAAGTAATGGATAAGGCAATAGCCGACAACAAGCCGGCGTTTATATACCTCGAGGTCAGCCGTGAATACCCGTTTACGGGAGGAAAGGCCTTCGGCTGGTGGGACGTACCCATCCCCGCGTACGACGAAGCGCGCCGCGCGGTATACGAAAAAGCCATAACTCAAGAAACCATATAGGAGGACACGGTCATGAAAATGAAATTTGTTATTGTCGGTTGCGGAAGAATAGCTACGCTGCATGTGGCAGGCTACAAGGACAACGCCGACGCCGAGCTTTATGGCGTATATGACAAAAACATGTCCGCCGCAAAGAAATTCGCCGAGGAGTACGGCGTGCCAAAAATCTATGAAAGCTATGAGGCGGTGCTGGCTGACATTGACGTCACGGGCGTCGAAATCATCGTTCCTCATCACCTGCATTGCGAAATGACTGTGCTTGCGTGCAACGCGGGCAAGCATGTCTCCGTACAAAAGCCCATGGCAATGAACCTTGAAGAGTGCGATCGTATGATAGCTGCGGCGAAACAGAACAACGTGAAGCTGCGCGTTTATGAGAACTTCGTATTTTATCCGCCGTATCAGCTGGCAAAAAAAATGCTAGACGACGGCGAAATCGGAGAGCCGCAAGGTATGCGCTACAAAATGAACAACTGCTCTCTGTGTTCCTTGAACGCTCCCGCCGCAAAAATGCGCGCAAAAGCCGCAGGCGTAAGCATGGACGAATTGAAGCCCACAGGCTGGAAAGTGGATACCCTATCTTGGACTTGGCGCCTCAACGAAACTCTTTCGGGCGGCGGTCCGGTCATTTTTGACGACGGCTACCACAAGTTTTCTATCATTATGAATATGCTCGGTGACGTAGAGAAGGTAAACGCTTGGATAGACTATACTCCGGTAATCCCGGGAGTATATCAGGATGCGCCGGCGACAATAATGTGGAAGCACAAAAACAGCAAGATTTACGGTGTTTTTGACGTCACCACATCAAAGGATATGTACATAGACAGCAAGTATTACACATGCGACGAAAGAATGGAAATAACAGGCTCGCGGGGCATCTTGTGGGTGACGAGATGCACGGCAACGCTGCTTCCGGACGTAGCGCCCGTAGCGATGTACCGTGACGGAAAGCTGACGGAATTTCGGGATATGCCTTGCGATTGGCAAGACTCTTTTATCAATTGCACCAGAGATTTTGTCGAAACTATACGTGATAACCGTGAGCC
>JAQVME010000217.1 GCA_028703745.1 Clostridia bacterium | reverse complement strand
GGGCAGAGCGAGACCAGACTGCCTTTCGAGGGTGAGGAATTCGGTTATGTGTTGGAAGGCAAAATCTGTATCGAGCACGGCAAATACAAATACACAGCAAAGAAAGGCGATGCCTTCTACATAGACGGCAAGAAAGAACACAAAATAATAAATAAGAACAAAGGGAGAAGCAGAGTGTTGTGGGTGACCACCCCAAGCAATTTCTGAGTCGGCGAGGAACAATAATGGCAGAAAACGGAAAAATAAGCGAAAAGAACAAGATTATCGAAATCCGCAAGGTAACAAAGGAATACGACGGCAACCCCGTTGTCAACGACATCAGCTTTGCAATAAAGAGAGGGGAGTTTGTCACCTTTTTGGGCCCGTCCGGTTGCGGCAAGACCACGACCTTGCGCATGATAGCCGGCTTTGAGAAGCCCACGAAAGGCGACATTTTTATTAACGGACAGAATATTACAGATATTCCGCCGCACGAAAGACCGGTTAATACTGTTTTTCAGAAATACGCGCTTTTTCCGCATCTCAACGTATTTCACAATATCGCTTTTGGACTAAAGTTGAAATCCGTGACGGACGGCACGACTTATACCGACAAGAGCGGCAACGTCTATGAGAATATGCGCAAGCTGACTAAAGACGAAATAAAAGAAAAAGTACACAACGTATTAAAAATGGTTGATATGGAGGACTACGAGCACAGGAACGTCAACAGTCTTTCCGGCGGACAACAACAGAGAGTTGCTATAGCAAGAGCCATTGTCAACGAGCCTGAAGTGCTGCTGCTTGACGAGCCTTTGGGCGCGCTTGATTTGAAAATGCGCAAGGATATGCAGCTTGAACTTATGAATATGCACAAAAAGCTGGGCATTACCTTCGTATACGTCACTCACGACCAGGAAGAGGCGTTGACGATGAGCGATACCATTATCGTTATGCGCGGCGGTATAATACAGCAGATAGGCACTCCGCAGAAGGTCTATGACGAGCCGGCAAACGCTTTTGTCGCAGACTTTATCGGTGAATCGAATATTTTCAGCGGCACGATGATAAAGGACTGTCGAGTGCTTTTTTGCGAGCGTATCTTTGAATGCGTGGACAAGGGTTTCAAGAAAAACGAGTCTATCGACGTCATCATAAGACCCGAGGACATTTATATCCTGAAGGGCGACAACGAAAGCTCTATGCTTACCGCCGAGGTGCAGTCCAGCGTCTTTAAGGGCGACCATTACCAGACTACGGCTATTGTCGAGGGCGAGGAGGGCAACGAGATTCTCATACACGACAACGTCGAATGCATAGTAGGCGAGAAGATAGGCATTTTTATCAAGCCGAACGACCTTCATATCATGCACAAGGCGAGAATAATCAACGAAATAATCACCGAGATGTGGGACGAGAATGTGGTGGAGATTGCCGGCGGCAAGTTCCCATGTCAAAGCTCTCTGCCTTCCGGAACGAAAGTAAAGGTTCATATAGATTTTGACGACGTCATAGTCCATGACGACGAGTCGGAGGGTATCATCGGGGGCGAGGTGGTCAGCTCAATCTATAAAGGCAGCTACTACCAGTGCGTAGTTCGAACCGACGATTATTACGATTTCTTTGTCGACACCGACGATGACTGGATGAAGGGCGACAGGGTGGGTATTTCCGTAGACCCCGACAAAATAAAAATATTTTTATTCGATGAGGCTGAAAATGGCAAAGAAAATCAGGCATAGAATAGTTGCCGCCATAAAAGGCTTCAGGCTGACGAGGAGCGTTTTTTCATATCCTTATATCCTTTTCTTATTGCTTTTTGTCGTAACTCCGCTGGTGCTAATTCTTGTCAACGCTTTTATTGTCGAGGACAAGCTGTCTTTGGGCAATTTTATCGATTTGGTGACCGACGGCGCCAGCCTTCCCACGCTTTTCACCTCGCTTATGGTGGGCATAATAACTACGATTATTTGCTTGCTTGTAGGGTACCCCGTGGCGTATATCCTTTCAAAGCGGTCTTCCGGCAAAATTATTGTGCTGCTGTTCATACTGCCGATGTGGGTGAATTTTCTTATCCGTACGCTGGCGACAAGAGCAATTTTTGAGGCGCTCAAAATTGATTTGGGCATAGGCACTGTGATTTTCGGTATGGTTTACAATTTCCTACCGTTTATGATACTGCCGCTGCATACGACGCTCTCGAATATTGACAAGAGCTTCAGCGAGGCGGCGCAGGACCTCGGCGCAGATCCCCCCACGGTATTTTTAAAAACCGTTCTACCGCTTTCTTTGCCGGGTATTATCAGCGGCATAACCATGGTGTTTATACCTACGGTTTCGACCTTCGCCATTAGTCAACTGCTCGGTGGCACTTATCTTTTCGGCGATTCAATTTATAACAAGTTCAACAACGGTATGTACGGAGTGGGCAGCGTTATGTCGCTTATTATGCTGCTGTTCGTCATTGTGTCGAATATGTTTATCGGCAAGGCAAACAAAGGGGAGGTGGCGAGAAACCTATGGTAAAGAAAATTTTTGCCAACGCGTATATTTATCTCGTGCTGGCTCTGCTGTATGCGCCTATCGCGCTTATCATAATATTTTCGTTCTCGAACACCTCGAATTTTACCTTTCCTGAGGGCTTTACGTTCGAGGCTTACCGCTCGATATTATATTCCAATCAAACGGAATATTTGTTACGCGCGCTCAAAAACACCTTTTTTATTGCAGGCGTGTCTTCGGTCAGCGCCACGGTGATCGGCTCGATTTCTGCAATAGGCATTTTTAACCTCAAGAGAAAAATGAGAACGGTTGTAGAGAACGTCAACCAGTTGCCGATAATAAATTCCGAAATAGTCATGGCGGTGTCGCTAATGCTGTTTTTTGTCACCTTTGATTTTCCGCAAGGGTATCTTCGTCTGATTATCGGGCATATTTCGTTCTGTAC
>JAQVME010000216.1 GCA_028703745.1 Clostridia bacterium | reverse complement strand
CCTACTGCGTCTATCAGAATATATCCTGTCTTGTTCTCGGTAGCGGACGGCGAAACCTTTTTCAGGTTTTCGCTGTCGAGTGTGCGGGTTGCCCGCCCGAGCATTTGCTCAAAGTAATTCTTGCTTCTAACGTCCCGCATAAATATGAGGCACTCAATCGGCTTTACATCAGTTCCCGTCGCTATCATATCGACCGTCACGGCTATGCGCGGGTTAAAATCGTTGCGGAACGCCGTCAAAACACTCTTGGGGTCCTCGGTCGAATTGTAGGTTATCTTTTTGCAGAACTCGTTGCCTTCGCCAAATTCCTCACGGAAAATGCGAATAATATCGTCAGCGTGGCTGTCTGTCTTTGCAAATATTAGCGTCTTAGGCAACTCAGCCCTGTTCGGGAATATGCTTTTCGCCGCCTCCTTAAACGCTTTTGCGATGGTACGGATTTGCGATTCGTTGACTACATCTCTATCAAGCTGAGACGGTGTATAGTTCAAATCCTCGTCTATTTGTTCCCACCTTTTTTTGCGTGAGAGCCTATCGCGCTTTTGCACAACCTGTTTTAAGATTTGACCGCCCTTTTGACTGCGTTCAGTTTCGATGATATAAGTACCCTCTCTGCCTACATTTACGCCGTCCAAAATTGCGTCTTCGTGCGAATACTCGCTCACGACATTCTGCTTGAAAAAGCCGATTGCCCTTTCATCGGGTGTTGCCGTCAGACCAATTAGAAACGCATCAAAGTAGTCTAAAACTTGTTGCCACACATTATAAATCGAGCGGTGGCATTCGTCTATAATGATAAAATCAAAGAACTCGGGCGGATAGTTTTCGTTGTACTCTACCGCAACGGGCTTTTTGCCCAATTTGTGCTTTAACGCTTTTTCGTAATCGTAAGCATTATCCTCTAATGAGCCGTCCAACTCCTCGCCACGCAAAATCGAATACATCCTTTGAATGGTGCTAATGCAGACCTTTGTATCTCTTGGAATATTTGAGGAACTAAGGCGGTTCACGGGATAAAGCTCGCCAAATAATCGCCCGTCATCGTAGGGCTTATAGTTTAGGAATTCTCCCTCCGCCTGCTCGCCGAGGTTTCTTGTGTCAACTAAAAACAATACCCGCTTTGCCTTTGCACTTTTGAGCAAGCGGTAAACCGTTGTAATCGCCGTGTATGTTTTTCCTGCGCCTGTTGCCATTTGGATAAGCGCACGGGGCTTGTTTTCTGAAAATGATTGCTCAAGATTTTTTATCGCTATCACTTGGCAGTCACGGAAATTTGTTGTGTCGAACGACGGGAAGCTACGCATTCTGTTGCGAAGCGTATTGTCATCTTTTATCCAACTAAAAAGTGTTTCGGGTTTATGAAATGAGAATACCTCACGGGAGCGGTAGTTTATATCGTCGTAATTGCAAAACAGCGTCATCACACTCGTTGATTCATAAGCAAAACGGATTTTATATGCACCCTTATACCCTTTCAGCCCGCTTTCGGCATATCTCTTGGACTGCTCGGAAACGCTCGTAAGCGTAACGCCCTTTTCCTCGCCTTTGGCTTCGATAACGCCAACAGGCTCGCCGTCGATAAAAAGCAGATAATCAACGGGTCCCGATTCCGTCGGAAACTCACGCACCGCAACACCAAGCGAAGCTGTGCGGTTAAACTCGCGCATATCCTGCACGACATATCCCGATGCAATCAGCATCTTATCTATATTTAATCTCGCTTTCGCTTCAGGTGTCATAGCCACGCTCCTTTCTGTTTTTCCGATAATTTTTAATTATCGGAAGTTATACTGTAAAAAAATTATTTTTTAGCCAGCCTTATCTTTTGAAACATATCGAACTTGTTGTCGGGATTTGTATAGGCAACCAATTCATCTTGGAAGAGTTCTTTTAACGCTCGTCTAAACGAAGCGGTTTGCTGTGCATATCCTAATTCTTTTAATAACTCGTTTGTAGAATAATCCTTCTTCTTTAACAGCCGAAGAGTTTCCGACTTTATCTCCGCCTTGCTACGGCGGGCTTTTTTCACGCTCACTGTACCTTTTTTCTTTTCAGCAGATTGTCCGATGTCGTCTACAAATGCCTCATGAACGGGCAAAGTGACGGTAAAATAACTGCGCTCTGAATCAGTTTCAAATACAGGCAAATCGGAACCGTTGTCCTTCATCGCTTGAACAATCGTCGGAATACCTGTATTGCGCCCCTCAATCAGTTTAAGTTCTTTTAGATAGTCGCCTATCCTTCGGTTCCTAAGCCGCTTTGCCACCATGCGGAATTTTTTCATATCCGCATCGCTTATCGAACGGTCGGGTCCCGGCAGACTCGTAATCTCCATTTTGTCGGGCGTAACCATAACGGTTATCGGTTCACGGATTTCATAGCTTTTGTGATACACCGCATTTGCGAGAATTTCCTCAATCGCATCATACGGGTAATTATAAAACCTATCGGCTTCCGCACGGTCTTTGCGCTTGAATACTTTCTCTTTCAGAATATAATTTTTGATGTACGACAGCGCATCCTCAAGCTGTCTATCCAAGGGTCCGTAAAATATTTTCTCCGTCATGCCTTTCCCCGTCGGGTCGGGCTTGTCTACGACTTCTATCCGAGCATAAGGGAAAAAGTCATCGGGGCGCTGATTAAAAAACATCAATCCTACATTGCGCGGATGCACGCTTTCACTTGCGCCCGTCGAAATGTACATTCTTTCCGCAATCTGCTCAATGGACAATGTTTTCGATTCCGCATACAAGTTGCTTTTAACGCTGTACAAAAATGCTGCAATCAGATTTTGTTGCAATGCCTCAATCGGCGTATTCATATTCGGTCTGTCGTCAAACGGCACAGTGTTTGCCAAAGCGTACAATTCTTTTTCGTCGTTGCCGTTGGCGCGGATTGTGCTTGATGCCTTGCGAATGTACGGTGCTTTTTCCAAACGCTCTTTTTTCTCGGTCGGAAATGCTAT
>JAQVME010000020.1 GCA_028703745.1 Clostridia bacterium | reverse complement strand
ACTTACCATAAAGCGCCAGGAAAACCGTATCGCTTTTTCCATTGCCGATAATGGGTCGGGGATAAGTGACAAAGATTTGCCTAATATATTTGAACGTTTTTTCCGGATTGACGAAAGTCGCAACCGCAAGTCTGGTGGGACGGGCCTGGGCCTGGCCATTGCCCGGAGTTATGTAGAGGCCCATAAGGGACAGATGTGGGTTGAGAGTAGTGTAGGGCAGGGCACAACATTTTATTTTACGCTGCCCTGCGCAGCAGAGTTGCTATGCTAAGGTTGCTTTCCATATTTATGCTTGGTACTTTGCGGGGTTAGGATTTTCGCCTGGAAATCAGGCCGATAGATAGACGAAAAGGAACCCCGGGGGGGCCCCGAGGTTCATATATAGGAGAATTAAGCAAGTGCTTATCAAAATTAATAACGCTGCAGTGATGTACCTTGCTGCCAATATTATTGCTACCTATTACTACTATAGCAGCGTAGTTATGTCTGAAAGGTACTTATGCTTTAGCTACAATAATTGTTATAAAAATTCTGCAATCTTTGCCATATAAAGAAGGGCTTAGAAAACATCTTTATTGCAAAAGACGGCAAAATCCCCGTAACAAGACAAGACGGCGTGTTCAGCTATATTCTCATAGGCGAGGATGGTGACAAAAATGTCGTTTACGACCAGATCTCCTTCAACCTTGCGGGTCCCGAGATATATTATAAAGTCGACCGTATTGAGGAATTTGATATCATAACCTACGGCATCACGTCGTCAAGTATGCTTGACCCGTCGGCGCCCGGCATAGTAGTGCCGCTCTATAAACTGCTTGACGACGAGTGCTTTGTGCGTGACGAGGAGAACGAAATCCTGTACAGAGACAGCCTGCTTGCCGAGAGAATACCCGTAGGGCTGGTGACTTCTGACGGCTATGATACTATAAGCCACGAAGAAAAAAAGCGCGTTGAAACCGTAAGCATAACTTTTATGTCCGGCGTCAAAGCGAACGATATTTCAAAAAAGATTAGCGATATACTAGACAGCTATTATACCGCCCCCGAAGGCGTTACTCTTGACGCTTCGCAAGGCAACAAATATATAGACGAAGTGTTCAACACGCTTTATCTGGTGCTGGCGCTTGCTATCGTACTCATATATCTGGTTATGGTGGCGCAGTTCCAATCGCTGAAATCTCCGTTCATAATTATGTTCACTTTGCCTTTGGCATTTACGGGCTGTATTATGGCGTTGTTTATAGCCAATCTCGGCATGAGCGTAATGGCTATGATAGGGCTTGTCGTACTAATGGGCGTCGTCGTCAACAACGGCATAGTCTTTGTCGATTATTGCAATCAACTCATTCAGAGTAATATTCCGAGACGAATGGCGCTGCTGCGCACGGGCATGGACAGGTTGCGCCCGATCTTAATGACGGCTCTGACGACGATTTTTGCTTTGGCAATCACCGCCGCCGATACCTCAGAAGGCGGAGCAATGCTTCGGCCGCTTGCCATAGCCACAATTGGCGGTTTGACTTACTCGACCTTCCTCACGCTGTACATCGTGCCTATTATTTTTGACATTCTCAACAAGAAAGCGAAGCAGACGGAAAGGACAAAAGCGTTTATGGACAAGGATATTGACCTTATAACGACTACTGAAGTTGAGGATGTATTGTCGGGCAACTCTGAGAACATACTAAGCGGCATTTTGCCGGCGGCAGGTCTCGGAAAGGCGATGCAAGAAATAAATAAGGATATAGAATCTTCCTTGACGCCCAGAATTAGGAAAGAGAAAAAGCCGGCTTTTCTTGATACCGGCGCCTTGAGATTCAATAAGAGGTCAAAGAAGAAGGGCAAACAGGAATAAGAAAGCGCGATAACGCAGAAAACCGCAAGCATTTGCGGTTTTTTCTATTATATGCGAAGAGTCGGCTGTCTTAAATGCCCGGACATTGCGGCGGACAGAAGCCTCCTCCGCCGAGACCGAGGATGCAAAGACACATGGCGAGTATAAGGTTGTTATTGCATGTGCTGGTGTCGGAAACGCCGAGCTGAGAGGAGCAGGGGTCGTTGCCGCATTGACCTCCGCACACAAGCAGCAGCAGCAGAATTGGTAATACGTTATCTCCGCACATATATTCTCCTTCAAAAAAAGCTGGTATTCTACAATATGCGACATATTTCAATATTGTTACATATTTAATTAATGCTTAAGATTAAGGAGGAGGGCTTTGAAAATGCAATCAAATACTTTATATGAGGATTACAAAAAGACAGTAAAGGAATATATGCCGGCTCAAAAGGTGCTTAGCGGCATAGCCGATTTCTTTTACATATTCTCGGATATCACCAGAATAAAAATGATAATCGCGCTCGCCGTAGGCGAGATGTGCGTCAATGAGCTTGTGGATTCTCTCGATTTGAATCAAAGTACCATTTCGCATCAGCTAAAGCTTTTGCGCGATGCAAATATCGTGTCCTACAAGAGGTGCGGCAAGCAGCTGTATTATTATATCAGCAACCGTCACGTAGAGGACGTCATGCTGTCAGGCACAAAAAGTCTGGAATAAGAAGAGTTATTTTATTTGCCAATCAATGGGCGCCGCGCCCAGCGATTTCAGAAGGTCGTTGACATTTGAAAAATGCTTGCAACCGAAAAAGCCGTAGTGCGCGGAAAGCGGAGACGGATGCGGCGCTTCAAGGATAAAATGTCTCTTGTTTGTAATAAGGCTACCCTTAGCCTTTGCGGGGGAGCCCCATAATAGGAATATAATGGGCTTCTCGCGGCGGTTGAGAGCTTTCAGCACGGCATCGGTAAAGTTCTCCCAGCCGTAGCCCTTGTGCGACATAGGCTTGCCCTCGCGCACGGTCAATATGGTGTTAAGTAATAACACCCCCTGCTTTGCCCACGGAATAAGGCAGCCGTTCTCGGGCATAGGAGCGCCGACGTCGGTTGCCAGCTCCTTAAAAATGTTTACAAGAGAGGGCGGCTTGCGTACGCCCGGCTTGACGGAAAAGCACAGCCCGTGAGCTTGATTTATTCTATGATAGGGGTCTTGTCCGATTATAACGACTTTTACGTCGTTATAAGATGTGTATTTCAGCGAGTTGAAGATATCGAACATAGAAGGAAAGACGGCGCCGTTTTCGTATTCGTTTTTTAAGAAGCCTCTTAGTATTGTGTAATATTCCTTATCGAATTCTTCGGATAGTATTTGCTGCCAGTCATTGCCCAGTTTTACCATTTTTTCACCTGTCCACGGTTTTTCTAAATTATAATACGAAAGGGCGGCTGTTGTCAATAACGCTTGAATACACGTGTGTTTTATGTTAATATATAACAAAGAAATACAGGAGTTGGGCTGATGAAAATTATAGACATAATGAACGCTACAGAAGCTGAAGTGCTGACCGGAGAAGACCAGCTGGAGCTGGAAGTCTATTCCGCTTGCGCCTCGGATATGATGAGCGACGTGCTTGCCTTCGTAAAGGAGCAAGCCGTGCTTATTACCGGTTTGGTCAACCCCCAGGTTGTCAGAACCGCTGAAATGATGGATATGCAGTGCATAGTCTTCGTTCGCGGCAAAAAACCCGATGCCGAAACGCTTACTTTGGCAAAAAAGAAAGGTCTTGTGGTGCTGGCATCAAAGTTGAGAATGTATACGGCTTGCGGGTTGTTGTTTTCCATGGGCTTGCACGGTGGTACTATCAATGCAGAGTGACGGACTGCATTTTGAGTTTGCCGTAGACGGGGAGAACTTCGCTTCGGCGGGTACCGCCAGCGAAACCATAAAAAACACCCTGAAAAAACTCGGTTTGCCGCCGGCTACAGTTCGCCGCACAGCAATAGCTATGTATGAAGGCGAAATAAATATGGTCATTCATGCCGGAGGCGGCACCGCCGTTGTCGACATAACGCCTACGGCGATTGAGATTGAACTCAAGGACGAGGGTCCGGGCATTGCCGACATAGAGCTGGCTATGCGCGAGGGCTATTCCACGGCGCCCGAAGAAATAAGAATGCTGGGCTTCGGCGCGGGAATGGGACTCAGCAACATGAAAAAGTATTCTGACGAAATGAAGATAGAATCGGAGGTATCGAAGGGTACAAGAGTGCTGCTTAAAATCAACATTTAAGATAGAAGGTGAATATGTCACAGGAAAAAAGGCTACACACAGTTACGCTTGATCAAGACAAATGCAAGGGTTGTGTAGCGTGCATGAGAAGATGCCCCACCGGCGCCATACGTGTCAGGGACGGCAAGGCAAAAATTTACTATGACAAATGTATCGGTTGCGGCGAATGCGTGCGCGTATGTCACCACCACGCAAAAAAAGCCGTTTATGACAGTTTTGATATAATAAAAAATTACAAATACAAGATTGCGCTACCCGCGCCTTCATTTTTCGGACAGTTCAACAATTTAGAGAATCTGGGACTTATTATTGCCGGTTTGAAAAGGATAGGCTTTGACGAGGTTATGGAGGTATCCATAGGCGCGGAGCTGTCGAGCGACGCCACAAGGCGCGTTTTGAAAGAGGGCACCATAAAGAAGCCCGTCATCAGCACGGCTTGTCCGGCAATTTTGCAGTTAATTCTATTGAAATACCATTCCCTTACGGAGAATTTGCTAAACCTTCTTGCGCCGGTAGATATAGTCGCAAAGCTCGCCAGAGAAAACGCTATTAAAAAGACGGGTTTGAAAGCCGAGGATATAGGCGTGTTCTTTATCTCGCCGTGTCCCGCAAAGGTGTTCGCGCTCAAAAGCGGACTGGGCGTAGAAAAACCCCTAGTTGACGGAGTGCTGGCGGCATCGGAGGTGTATTTCAAATTGCTTCCCGAACTTAAGAACATAAAGGATTGCACCGAGGTTGCAAGCACCGGATTGCTGGGCTTTGCGTGGGCGTGTTCAGGCGGAGAGGCGGCGGGTATTATGAAAGACAAATATATAGCCGCCGACGGCATCGAGAACTGTATGAACGTACTCAAGGAGCTTGAGGACAACAAGCTTGACCATATGGATTTCGTCGAACTAAACGCTTGCATAGGCGGTTGCGTGGGCGGCGTGCTGAATATTGAGAACCCGTTTGTTGCGCGCTCGAAGATACGCGAGCTAAATAAGAGCTTGCCCTTGTCGAAAAACAGTATTGAGTCCGTAGGCAAGGAGCTGGATTATTTCAAATGGGAAACAAATCCCGAGACCAACGACGTGCTGAGATTGGACGAAGATTTTATGGTGGCGCTAAAGAAGATGAGTGATATTGACGCCATTATGAAACAGCTCCCAGGGTTGGACTGCGGCAACTGCGGCGCTCCGACTTGCAGAGCTTTTGCAGAGGACATAGTTGACGGTGCAGTGGATATTTCGCTATGCACAAGGAAGGAAACCAATGAAAATAACAATAAATGAACTCGTTGACTTAATAACGGGCGTTGCCGTGGTTAGCGCGCAGAACTGTGTCGCCGAGAGCGGCTATTGCGGAGATTTTTTGTCGTTTGTCATAAGTAAGGTACCGGACCAGGCGGTATGGTTCACCGTCATGAACAACGCCAACGTAGCCGCCGTAGCCAAGCTCGGAGAGGTGGCGGCTGTCGTTATATGTGACGGCGTGCGGGCTGACGAAAGGCTTATTCAATGTTGTAAAAATGAAGAAATAAACCTGATAGAAACAAAATTGTCTTCTTTTGAATGCGCTTTCCGTCTGGGGAATTTTTTGCAGGCACAATGAAAGTATATTACGATTTTCATATCCATAGCGCGCTGTCGCCTTGCGCAGACGACGATATGACACCGTCGAACATCATCGGTATGGCGGCCGTCAAAGGCTTGCACGCCGTTGCAATCAGCGACCACAACAGCACAAAAAACGTTCAGGCCGCTATGGAGTGCGGCGAGGATTTCGGCATAATAGTCATACCCGCAATGGAGGTTCAGACGAGTGAGGACATACACGTGCTTACGTTGTTTTATGACTATGCCGCGCTTGAAGCCTTTCATAAATCGTTGACAAAAAGACAGGTCAAGAACCGCGAGCAGATTTTCGGCAACCAACTCATAATCGATGCCGAGGACAACGTGACGGGACGCGAGGAATACCTTCTGCTTGTCGGTGTCGAGGAAGGAATCTATACCGTAATCCGCCGCGTAAAGTCGCGGGGGGGCATAGCCGTGCTTGCCCACGTCGACAGAGAAGAGAACGGCACAATCGCCATATTAGGACAGATTCCTACCGATATCGGTACTGATATAATAGAATTGAGCAAAAGGGCATCGCCCGAAGCAATGAGTAGCCTAAGCGGCTACAAACGGCTTTTTAATTCCGACGCCCACCGTCTCGAGGATATTTCCGATGCGGTGAACTATATTGAGGCGCCGGCGCTTACAATAAAAGACATACTTGACAGCATTAAGGAGGCGTTATGACAGATATAAAAACCAACATAAAGAACCGTGCCGCTTGGATAAAAGGTATCCTTGACGAAGCGGGTGCCGACGGCGTGGTTTTCGGTTCCAGCGGCGGCAAGGACAGCGCTCTGGTGGGCATACTATGCAAAATGGCTACGGACAACGTTACAGGCATTATTATGCCCTGCGAGAGTAGCCGCAATTACAGCATAGACAGGGAGCACGCTTTGATGCTAAACAAGCTCTATGGCATTAATACCTTGGAAGTCGACCTGACTCCTGTCAAGAGGGAGTTCAGGAAAGCTGTAATTGGGCTTTGCGGCGAGCAGAACGATATGGCGTACGCTAATATGAATCCCAGATTGCGTATGATAACGCTTTACAACCTCGCCCAGCGCAAGAACTGTCTTGTTGCCGGAACGGGGAACAGAAGCGAGGCAACTATGGGCTATTTCACAAAATGGGGAGACGGCGCGCATGACTTCAATCCGATAGCAGACCTTACGGTGAGAGAGATATACGAAATGCTACGTTGTCTGGGCGCGCCCGCTGAGATTATCGACAAGGCGCCTTCCGCGGGCTTGTATGAAGGACAGACCGATGAGGGCGAGATGGGCATCACCTACAACGAAATCGACGACTATCTGCTCGAGAGCAAGGCGACGGACGCCGTCAAACAAAAAATTGAGCGGACGAGCGCAAGAACGGCGCACAAGAGACAGCCGATAAAGGTATACAGAAGAGAATAAGCCGCGCTTAAGCGCGCAGAAAAAAAAGAGTAAACCCCCGCCGGAGCCGCAGCAATAGGAAAAAAGTAAAAAATAGATAATTTTGTCGGAAACGGCGTTAAATTGCTTGAATAAAATGAGTAATTTATATATAATAGTTTGGTTGTTAAAAATACATAACAGGAGGTTCATATGAGCAAGATAAAGCTCACAAAGGTTGCATTCAACGGCACAGCAGAGCAGGAGAAGCAACTGAGAGACAAATTAGCAGAAATCAAAAAGATGGACGGAGCTCTTATGCCCGCATTGCAGACAGCGCAGGGCATTTATGGCTATTTGCCTATCGAGGTGCAGGACATCGTCGCTGAGGAACTCGGTTTGAGGCAAGAAGAGGTGTTCGGCGTTGCGACGTTCTATTCGCAATTTACATTGAATCCTCAAGGCAAGAAGCAGATATCGGTCTGTCTGGGTACCGCCTGTTACGTCAAGGGCTCGGGTGAAGTCCTGGAGAAGTTCAAAACTACGCTTGGTCTTGACGCCGGTGAGTGTTCCGCCGACGGTTATTTCAGCCTCCTGGCGACAAGATGCGTGGGTTGCTGCGGACTGGCTCCGGTGCTTACCGTCAACGACAAGGTTTACGGCAAGGTCACAGTCAGTGACGTAGAGAAAATAATTGCTGAAAATCGTTAAATTAAAAATGAGAGAGCTTTCCCTGCATATCCTCGACATAGTGCAGAACTCCATAAAAGCCGAAGCCGATTTAATAATCATTGATATTGAAGCGGATTTCACCGCCGACAGGCTGTCGGTAACGGTGACCGACGACGGCATGGGGATGAGCAAGGAACTGCTTGAGAAGGTGACCGATCCGTTTACTACCACGAGAAAGACGCGCAATGTCGGAATGGGCCTCCCTTTATTCAAGATGGCGGCGGAAGCAAGCGGCGGAGAGTTCGACATAAGCTCGAAGGAAGGTATGGGCACGGTAGTAAAAGCAAGCTTTGGGATTTCCTCAATAGACAGGGTGCCGCTGGGCGAACTGGAGGAGACGATGGGCATACTGCTTATGGGCTCGCCGGACAGAGACTTCATTATGAACTACCAAATAAGAACTCAAAGCGGACTCAAAGAATTCAACTTTGATACCCGCGAAATAAAAGAGGAGCTGGACGACATCCCCATTGACGAATACGAAATAATAAGCTCCATAAAAACTTATATAAAAGAAAATATAAAAGAAACAAACGGAGGTTTAGTTTTATGAAATCGATAGCAGATATTAATGCAATCAGAGAGAAGATGCAGAAGGTATTGGGCACAAGGGACGCGCAGGACGATGCCGACACCAGAATCGTTATTGGCATGGCGACTTGCGGCATAGCCGCCGGAGCAAGACCCGTATTTACCGCATTTTTGGAAGAAGCCGCTAAGAGAAACCTTGGCAACGTCAAGGTTACGCAGTCGGGTTGCCTGGGAATGTGCAAGTTTGAGCCTATGGCTCAGGTATATATTCCGGGGAAGGAAGTTGTCACTTATGTGAAACTTGACGCCGAGGCTGCCAAGAGAATAGTAAGCGAACACATCGTAAACGGCAATGTCGTTGCGGAATACACCTTAGATATTGAATAGGAGGAAGCAATGTATAGAAACCATATTTTAGTATGCGGCGGAACAGGATGTTCCAGCGGCAACTCCAAAAAGGTACATGACGAATTTGAAATACAAATTAAGGAAGCCGGCCTCGAAAACGAAGTAAAGATTATTACGACCGGTTGCTTCGGTCTTTGCGCTTGCGGTCCGGTGGTCGTCGTATATCCCGAAGGCGCTTTTTATCAGCATATTAAGCCCGAGAACGTAAAAGAAATCGTTGACGAGCACATCATTAAGGGAAGAATAGTCTCCAAGCTTTTATACAAAGAAACCTCCGAAACCAACATAAAAGCTCTCAACGAAACGGCTTTCTATAAGAACCAAAAGCGTGTAGCTCTGAAGAATTGCGGCTATATAGACCCCGAAAACGTTGAAGAATATATAGCTTATGACGGCTATCAGGCTCTCATAAAGTGCTACAACGAGCTTACACCGCAAGAAGTAGTGGACATAGTCAAGGCATCGGGTTTGCGCGGACGCGGCGGCGGCGGCTTCCCCACAGGGCTGAAATGGCAGTTTACCAAGAACTCCGTAAATGACAAAAAGTTTGTTTGTTGCAACGCTGACGAGGGCGACCCCGGCGCGTTCATGGACAGATCGGTATTGGAGGGCGACCCCCACGCCGTTATAGAGGCTATGACCATAGCCGGCTACGCCATAGGTTCCGACCAGGGTTATGTTTATGTTAGGGCAGAATACCCCATAGCCGTAAAGAGGCTTCAGATAGCAATCAACCAAGCCAAGGCTTACGGACTGCTCGGAAAGAATATTCTAGGCACCAACAACAATTTTGACCTCGAAATAAGACTGGGCTCGGGCGCATTCGTTTGCGGCGAGGAGACAGCGCTTATGGCGAGCATAGAAGGCTTGCGCGGCGAACCGCGTCCCCGTCCTCCGTTCCCGGCGGTAAAAGGACTTTTCGGAAAGCCGACGCTACTCAACAACGTTGAGACCTACGCCAACATTCCGCAGATTATACTCAAGGGCGCAGACTGGTTTGCATCCATGGGCACCGAGAAATCAAAGGGCACAAAGGTTTTTGCCCTCGGCGGAAAAATAACCAATACCGGACTTGTCGAGATACCTATGGGCACGACGCTCAGAACCATCATAGAAGATATCGGCGGTGGCATCCCCAACGGCAAGAAGTTCAAGGCCGCGCAGACCGGCGGACCCTCCGGCGGCTGTATACCCGCTATGCATTTCGATATTCCAATGGATTATGACAACCTTATTTCTATCGGTTCGATGATGGGCTCCGGCGGACTTATCGTTATGGACGAGGACAATTGTATGGTGGACATCGCAAAATTCTTCCTTGAATTTACACAGGAAGAGTCCTGCGGAAAATGCACACCCTGCCGCATAGGGACTAAGAGACTGCTTGAATACCTCGAAAAGATTACCGAGGGCAAAGCAACTATGCAAGATCTTGACGATATGGAGAAGCTCTGCTACTACATAAAAGACAACTCGCTTTGCGGACTGGGACAGACAGCGCCCAACCCCGTGCTTTCGACCTTGAGATATTTCAGAGACGAATACGAAGCGCATGTCAAAGAAAAAAGATGTCCCGCGGGCGTCTGCAAATCACTGCTGCAATATTACATCACCGAGGACTGTAAGGGTTGCACGTTGTGCGCCAAGAAGTGCCCGGTAGGAGCAATCAGCGGCAAAGTAAAAGAAAGACACATAATAGATGTTGACAAGTGTATCAAGTGCGGAGTTTGTAAAGACGTCTGCAAGTTTGGCGCCGTCATCAAGAAATAGGGAGGTACAGAATGATTAACTTAACCATAAACGGAAAGCAAATCAGTGTTGCCGAGGGCACCACGATATTGGAAGCCGCAAGACAGACCGGTATCAAGATACCCACGCTCTGTTATTTGAAAAAAGCCAACGAAATCGGCGCTTGCCGTATTTGCGTCGTCGAAGTGAAGGGCGCGAGAAGCCTTGTAGCCTCCTGCGTATATCCCGTATCAGAGGGAATGGAGATTACCACCAATTCGAAGAGGGTGCTTGACAGCAGAAAGACCACGCTTGAGCTTTTGCTCAGCAACCACGAGAAAAAATGTCTTTCCTGCGTGCGTTCGCAAAACTGCGAGCTTCAAGCTCTCAGCAAGGAATTCGGTTGCGAAGAAACGCATTATGCCGGCGAAGCCAATCATTTTGAGCTTGACCTTTCGACGCCTTACCTTGTCAGAGACAACAACAAGTGCATACTTTGCCGCCGTTGCTCTGCCGCCTGCAAAAACTATCAAAGCGTAGGCGTTATCGGCGCCAACGCTAGAGGCTTTGCCACACATATCGGCACCTATTTCAGCCAGGATTTGAGCAAAGTTCCTTGCGTGGCTTGCGGACAGTGCATAAATGTTTGTCCCACGGGCGCCCTTAGAGAAAGAGATGAGATACCCGAAGTTATTGCCGCCCTGAACGACAAGTCAAAGCACGTAGTAGCTATTACCGCGCCTGCCGTGAGAGTTGCTATCGGCGAGGAATTCGGCTATCCCGTTGGCACCAACACCGAAGGCAAAATGGTTGCCGCCACAAAACAGCTCGGTTTTGCCCAGGTATACGACGTAAATATGACTGCCGACCTTACCATTATGGAAGAAGGCTTTGAGTTCATAGGAAGATTGCAAAACGGCGGAGTGCTTCCCATGCTTACCAGCTGCTCGCCTGCATGGATAAAGTTCGTAGAACATTATTATCCCGACCTTATCCCCAACCTGTCCACCTGCAAATCCCCCCAGCAGATGTTCGGCGCCCTCATGAAGAGCTATTACGCCGAGAAGCAGGGCATCCGCCCTGAGGACATGGTGGTGGTCACCGTCATGCCCTGCACCGCCAAAAAATTCGAGGTACTCCGGGATCACCAAAACGCCGTCAACGGCCTGCCCGATGTGGACATCACCATCACCACCCGGGAATTTGCCCGGATGGTGCGCCGGGCGGGCATCCGGCTTCAGGATCTGCCGGCGGAGGAGGGCTTCGATCCCATCTTCGGCATCGCCTCCGGCGCGGCCCATATCTTCGGCGCCACCGGCGGCGTGATGGAGGCCGCCCTGCGCACCGTTTACGAGGTGGTCACCGGAAAAGAACTCAAATCCGTGGATTTCTGCGCCGTCCGGGGTACCGACGCCATCAAGGAGGCTACCATCAAGGTGGGCGATCTGGATGT
>JAQVME010000215.1 GCA_028703745.1 Clostridia bacterium | reverse complement strand
CATTCTTCAAGAAGGTAGTCAACAATATCGGGTTTGTGGGAGACGCAGATCTTGACACCAACAACAACGTCATACTGCTAAGCATTGATTACGGTATGGACGGCGTGGTAAGCCACGGCATAAAGGTTATCACCAGAATCGGGATTGTTTGAGAATGATAGCAATTATTGTCGCCATGCCCCAAGAGTTGGAGCCTTATAAGCCGCACCTAAAAAAAGCGCAAAGGCATTTTGGCAAGGATTTTTATGAGGGTGTCATAGGCGACGTTGACGTGGTGATTTGTCTTAGCGGAATAGGCAAGGTCAATGCGGCTTTTGCGGCGACCTTGCTGATACAGCTTTATAAGCCCGATTTCCTTATCAGCACAGGCTTGTCAGGAGGGCTGGGCAAAACGCGGCAATCAGATATCGTGCTTGCCGACAAAATCGTCCAACACGACGTGGATACGACGGCTTTGGGCGACCCCAAAGGTATGGTCTCAACGGTCAACAAGATATTTTTTGAAACCGACGGCATGTTGCTTGAAAGGTTCGTTCCCTTTTTGCCGCACGCCATATCGGGAACAATAGCCAGCGGAGACCAGTTCGTAGCCGACAAGGCGCTCTCCGCGCAAATAGCCGATCAGTTCGGAGCCATTGCTTGCGATATGGAAAGCGGCGCAGTGGCGCAAATCGCCTTCATAACGGGTACTCCGCTTGCGGTAATAAGAGGCATAAGCGACGCCGCCGATGGCGAAGCTGCCGCTGATTTTAATACAGTAATAAAAAAAATCAGTGTTGAAACCTACAAAGCCGTTGCAAACGTAATTGAAAAGCTATAATTAACCAAAATATACATAAGCAGGTAAAAATGAAAATCAAAAATCTTGTAAAAAGATATCATATACTGTGCTCTTTGTTGAGAGACATCGGACTGGGTGCGCTTGCGTTCGTCGCGGCTTACTGGGTGAACCGAGGCAGTATGGTGACACTTCCCAGCCTTCGTTTGCTGTGGGTGTATTTTTTTATCTGCATTCTATCAACGGTAGCCTCAATGGCGCTATTAAAAAGCTATAGGGTGGAATGGCGGTATGCGGGTATCACGGAGATAGTCAATGTCGTTCTGGCGTTTATCGTTTCGGGGGTTATCGCCACAATACTCAAGATAAGCTATTTCTCAAAAGTTTACTTGAATTTGCTGTTCCTTTTCTATTTTTTCTATTTTGGATTTTCCGTACTGTGGCGGCTGTCGGCAAGGTTTGCGCTCGTCTTAAAAAAGAGGTTTCGGGTGGTCGGCAACAACAATGAGAACATCATCGTTTACGGCGCGGGCTATACCGGCGCCACTCTTGTCAAGAGGCTTATTGAGAAACCTGAGGAGGGTTTTGATCCCGTGGCAATCATCGACGACGATCCTGCCAAGCATCGCAGGTTTGTCAGCGATATTCCCGTCATAGGGGGAAGGGACTGCATCGGCTATGCCATAAGAAAATATAAGGCTACGACGATAGCTATAGCCATCTCAAAAATCACCAGAGAACAGTTGCTGTCCATTTATGCTTATATAAAAAAATTCAATATAAAAATAAAAATCACAAGCAATATGAGCGGAGCCAACTCCGTTTTGAATTCCGACGTTATTTCTTTGAAAAATCTCAAAATCGAGGACCTTTTGCATAGGAAGGAGCATAAAATAGACAAAGAGTTGCTTGACAGCTTCATAAACGACAAGGTCATAATGGTGACCGGCGGCGCCGGCTCTATCGGCAGTGAGATATGCCGCCAGGCGTTATTTTATCATTGCAAGAAACTGATTATTTTTGACCATCACGAGTACGGCATGTTCAAGATAAACGAAGAATTTAAAAAAACCTATTCCGCGGATCTTTACGCGCTTGAAGTGGGCTCTGTCCGCGACCGCGATAAGGTCAGAGCCGTTATAGAGAAATACAAGCCCGACGTAGTCTTCCACGCCGCGGCATACAAGCATGTACCCATGATGGAAATAAGCGCCGACGAGGCAGTGAAGAACAATGTCATGGGCACCGAGAACGTCATCGACCAATGCAACGAAAGCGGCGTCAAGAAGTTCATACTTGTTTCCACGGATAAGGCTATAAACCCCGCCAACATAATGGGCGCCACAAAACGCATAGCCGAACTGGTTCTGGAATGCAAATCCGCGAACTATGCGACTCAGCTTGCGGCGGTAAGATTCGGCAACGTGCTGGGCTCCAGCGGCAGCGTCATCCCAACGTTTATGAAACAAATCAACAACCGCGAGCCGATCACTGTCACTCATCCGGAAATGAAGCGCTATTTTATGACTATCCCGGAAGCCGTAAGGCTGGTCATACAGGCGGGCGCGCTGGCAAGCGGCGGAGAGGTTTTTGTGCTCGATATGGGAGAGCCGGTTTATATCAAAGACCTTGCCATGGACCTTATCAGAGCCAGCGGGCTTATTCCCGAACAAGACATAAAAATCATTTATACGGGACTCAGACCCGGCGAGAAGTTGTTTGAGGAGCTGCAGTATTCCGACGAGGATGTAAACGCCACTAAGCACAGCGGCATATTTGTGTGCAAGTTGTCGGGCGTGGATTGCGAGACATTCTTCGTCAAGCTGAAAGCGCTCAAAGAATGCGCTCAAAGGAACGACAAGCAAAAGGCGGAGGAACTTATCTTCGAGATAGTGCCCAGCGAGTATAGAGAGCAAGCAAAAGGAGCGTAAAGTATGTCACATTTCGGAACCGACGGTATTAGAGCAAAGGCAGAGGCTTTTACGATGGCATATTTGCATAGAATCGCCGATGCGGCGCTTGCCGTTTATCCTGCGGCAAAAATAGTTTTGGGCAGGGACACCAGACAAAGCGGTCCCTTTATTGAAAACGAGCTTGCAAAGCGCTTTTCCGAGAAAGGCGCGACGGTCGTGGTTGCGGGTATGACGGCTACGCCGGCGCTTGCACTTACGAAACTGCTTGGCGGCGACCTCGGAATTATGATTTCCGCCAGCCACAACCCTCCCG
>JAQVME010000214.1 GCA_028703745.1 Clostridia bacterium | reverse complement strand
ATACAGAAAGTATGTAGTGATAAGCGAAGGCTGCGAACAGTTTCCCGACGTGCATTTCCTATCGGGGCACACTATGAACGAACTGATAAAGGCAGAAATGCTGGCTACCGAATACGCGCTTACTGTCAAGGAGAGGTTGAACTCAATTATTATGCTACCCGAAGTCAACGCGCACACAATCGGCGAACTGCTGACGTTCTTTATGTTCCAAACGGCATTTATCGGCGCCATGTTGAATATCGACACCTTCAATCAGCCCGGAGTAGAGGAGGGCAAGAACGCCGCTTACGCCTTGCTTGGCAGAAAGGGTTATGAAAAGAAGGCGGAGGAACTGAATTCCCGAAAGATAAAACAAGAAAAAAATGTAATATAGAACCAACGATTAGGCAAATAAAATCAAAAAGGCTCCGATCTTACGGAGCCTTTTTGATTTGTCATTTCGACCGAAGCGGAGAAATCTAATCCTTATATAACATTATTGAAAGGACTATTCCAGCTCGTCAAGTGTCTTTTCAAAACCCTCAATAAAGGTCTGTAAAAAATATTCTATTTCGGGCATATTGTAGGCTATCAATTCCTTGTATATAGTTGCTTTTGCCTTGATAAATTCGGAATTGCCGATTTTTACTTCCTCGATGCACTTTATGTAGGCGGCAAGTTTGTCTGCCGCCTTGACGAAGCGCTTAGTCTCGTCGGAGGGGGATATAAGAATTTCTTCAAAGGTGTGCCGAAAGTCTTCGGGCAACATTCCTACTAGCTTTTTGTTGGCGATGTCCTCGAGGTTCTTGTAGGCGCTGTTTATGTCGGCATTGTAGTACTTTATGGGTGTGGGCAAATCGCCTGTTATTACTTCGCTTGCCTCGTGATAGACGGCGGAAATGACTATTTCGCCGATATTCGCCGCGCCCTTGAAGATTTTGTTGTTTATGACGGCGAGAATATGCGCCAGTTGCGCTACCTGTTCGGAATGTTCCATGATATTTTCGCGCGTTGTTGAGCGCATAAGGCTCCAGCGTTCGATATACTTCATTCTGTTGAGATACGCAAAAAAGTAATGTTTTTTCATACGCGTATTATAGCATAATTTTTCAGTTCTTCCAATATAAAAATATATTTTATTACAATTTATGTTATAATTTACAAGGAGGAAATATGAAAGCTGCAATAGTACTTAACGGAGAAAGCCGACTGCTGGAATTGACAGAGAAATATATCGTCTGCGCCGACGGCGGCTACAGACATTTATCGGGCAGTGTACCGGATTGTATTATTGGCGATATGGACTCCATCGGCGACGTCCCGGGCGGCATAAAGACCGTCAGGCACAACCCCGAAAAGAACAAAACGGACGGAGAAATCTCCGTAGAATACGTTGTTGAGCAGGGCTACAAGGAAATAAACATATACGCGGCGCTGGGCGGAAGACCCGACCACGTTATGGGAAATCTCGCGTTACTGAAGCTGGCGCATAATTTAGGCGCCAAAGCCGTGATTAGGGATAGTAGCGCAACGGTATATTATGCCGAAGGTTTTTTTCGATTAGAAACCAACGAAAACGATATTATCTCCGTCATACCTTTCGGCGGTGAAGCTTTGATAGAAAAGGCGGAGGGACTTTATTATCCGCTGGAAATGCTTGAGCTTACGCCTCACGATGCAAGGGGGATATCCAATATCGCAAAGCGTAAGGATATCACCCTAAAAATCGCCGGTGGCGGAGTATTGGTATTCCATATACCGCGATAAGTTATTGAATATTTATTTGTTTGACAAAGCCTTTTGACGAGAACAAGAGGCATCCGGCGAATATTGCTATCGCCGCATCTGCAAAAACGAAAAGATTGTAGAAAAATCCCCATTGCACAGCATCGAAATTTTCCGCGGCATAGATGTCGAACACTATGATGCCCGTTATTACGTGGCAGGCGTAGCGAAGTATTGCGGCAAGCAAGGCTCCGGCGACGAATTTCGGAATAATTTTGTCCTTGAATAGGGGGAAGCTTTTGAAAAGTCCGGCAAGCCCCAGCATGGCGAAGGCAATAGGGTAATCAAGCAGGAATTGCACCGGATGAAGTATCCACGGGTCTTGAATAGCTTGCAGCAAGCCGTAAATAAGTCCGGCAAGCACACCCTTTCTGATGCCGAACATATAAGAATAAACCAAAAGCGGAAGTATACTCACAAAGGTTACCGACCCGCCTTGAGGCAGCCGAAGAAAGCGTATATACGAAAGCGCAAAACTCATTGCAATACAAACCGCGGCGTATACTATGGATTTTGTGTGGATGTCAGCATCGGACTTTTTTCCGAATATGGCAAGAAGCGCTGCCACTCCGCCGACAAGTATGACAGTCGACGCAAGTAGCGTGATTTCTTCAGATATGACTGCGCCGCCTTTATAAAGCTTGACAAGCTGTAAAACAACGAGCACAACGGTATAAACTGAAGCTACGGCGAATACGGCAAGCCAATAAATTTTGAGCTTTGACTTTGCTGCGATTGATACGGCTAGCGCGCCGAAGCAAGCGAGCACAAGAAAAGCGAGCAAGGCGAATATCGGCCAAAACAGCTCGCCGAAGAATTCTCCGGCGGTTATCATTTCATCGAACTTCAAAAAGAGCATAATACCTATTAGCGCGATGCTGTAGCCTATGCCTGTCCCGACGGCGTACTTAATAAAATCGCTTTGTTTATCACGCTTAAATCGCCATATTAGGATACCAATAACGGCAGTTAAGACTAACAAACCTATGGTAAGATAGAGAAACACGGTTCCACACTTCTGAAAGGTGGAGAGAGCAGAGAATGCGTCAGACGCAGACAAGAACATAAAAGAACCTCCTTCTTCCGCCGTGAACAAGAGCATTGTTAGTGAGAAGTAAAAAAGTCTTTAAGAGATTAACTTAAAGACTTTCAAAAGCATTTTCGGCCTTCCTTTCGTGAGTACTAACTCAATCAAGTTCTAAGGGTGTAATCTCAGACAGTCAAGCTGTCACCCCTGGCAA
>JAQVME010000019.1 GCA_028703745.1 Clostridia bacterium | reverse complement strand
ACAAAAGTTACGGCGGCTTCGGGAGCGCGCCAAAGTTTCCGTCGGCGCACAATCTTATGTTTCTGATGCGCTACGCGCACTTCGAAAAGTGTGACAAGGCAATTGAAATGGTGGAAAAAACACTTATTAGTATGTACAGGGGAGGTATTTTTGACCATATCGGCGGCGGCTTCTGCCGTTATTCCACCGATAAACAATGGCTTGTGCCGCATTTTGAAAAAATGCTGTACGACAACGCACTGCTCTCCATAGCTTATCTCGAAGCTTATCAGCTCGCGGGCAAAGCGCTGTACGCTGAGGTTGCCGAAAGCGTGCTGGACTTCGTCATACGCGAACTGACCTCGTCGGACGGATGCTTTTGGACGGCGCTTGATGCCGATATAAACGGCGAGGAAGGTCTTTTTTATACTTTTTCTTATGATGAAATAATAAAATTGCTCGGAGAAGAAAAGGCAAGCGCATTCAACAAGCATTTCGGTATAACTGAAAACGGCAACTTTGAAGGTCGAAGCGTGCCAAACCTAATAAAAAACAAGAAACCCGAACGGGACGAAAAGCTGCAAGAGCTTATACAAGTGGTGTACCATTACAGAAAAAACAGGCATTCTTTGCACACCGATGACAAAATTATTACGGCGCTGAACGGACTTATGGCGAGCGCTTTTATAAAAGCCTACGTTGTAATGGGCAAGGACGCATATCTTATACTCGCACGAAAGGCTTTGGATTTTATTGCCAAGGAACTGACCGATGACGAGGGCAACCTGTATTCGGTGTACCGCGAGGGCAGAAGCCGCCTTCTTGCCGGCATTGACGATTATGCATATTACACTCAGGCATTATTGAATATGTACGAGGCTACGTTTGAAATCAAGCACCTCAAAAAAGCTATTCAGCTAGCTGAGAAGGCAATGGCGAACTTTGAGGATAAGTTGAACGGCGGCTGCTTTATGAATGATAAAAGTATGGAAAATCTTATTATACGTCCCAAAGAACGCTATGACGGCGCCATGCCCTGCGGCAATTCGGTTATGGGCTATGTGCTGCTCAAGTTGTCAAGAATCACGGGCAAACAGGATATTGCAGAAGTGGCGAAGCGTCAGACGGAGTATTTGGCAAAAGTTGCAGGCGGACATCTGTCATACGGCGTAATACCGCTGATGATGCAATACTATCCTTCTACGGAAATAGTCGCCGTCGCCGAGAATTATAATAAGCTTGACAGCTTGCGAGGTAAGACGAGGGAATTTTGTCCCAACACCAGTTTTGCGGCAAAATTTACCCAAACCCCCGACGCGTCTGAACACTCGGCTTTTTTTCGGGACTACTCCATAAAAAACAACGCTACGACCTATTATGTCTGCGAAAATAAAACGTGTAACGTGCTAAATAAGCTTTGAGTTCCGTTGACACCGGTGCGCTATGGTGCTAAACTAAAGAAAAAATTTAAGGAAGAAAAACGATATGTCGGAATGTAACCAAGATTGCGCCTCCTGCCAAAAGGATTGCGACACCCGCAAGCAGCCGCTCAAGGAGAAGAATACTAAGAGTAACATAAAGAAGGTCATAGGTGTCATTAGCGGCAAGGGTGGAGTTGGCAAATCGCTTGTTACCTCGCTTTTGGCTATCAATATGTCGAGAAAGGGCTACCGTACCGCCATTCTCGATGCAGACATAACCGGACCCTCGATACCCAGAGTTTTCGGCATAACAAAAAAAGCCGATGCCTGCGAACTGGGGATATTCCCCGCGCTGACAAAGACAGGCATAAAAGTTATGAGCATAAATCTATTGCTAGAGCAGGATACCGACCCCGTTATTTGGAGGGGACCTGTACTGTCAGGCACGGTCAAGCAGTTCTGGACTGACGTCATATGGGACGAGGTAGACTTTATGTTTATCGATATGCCTCCGGGCACCGGTGACGTGCCTTTGACGGTTTTTCAGTCGTTGCCGATAGACGGCGTAATTATCGTAACCTCGCCGCAGGAATTGGTATCTATGATAGTAAAAAAAGCTGTTAAAATGGCGGCAATGATGAATATTCCCGTGTTGGGCATTGTTGAGAATATGAGCTATTTTGAATGTCCGGACTGCAAAAAGAGGTACAATCTGTTCGGAGAAAGCGGTGTAGAGAAGCTCGCCCGTGACAACAATATACCCGTCTTTGCCTCTATTCCCGTCAACCCAAAGCTTGCCGCGGCGTGCGACAAGGGTATGTTGGAGTTATATGACGGTGGCTGGCTCGACGGCGTGGCTGAAGTTCTCGAGAAGCTGCCTTCACTACCCTCTTGATTTTTTCAAATAATAACAAAAAATGCCCCCGTCGGGGCATTTTTTTTTATGCTTTTTTAAAAACAGCTGTTATCAAACGGTTCGGGAGACGCTTTCGAATTTTTCCCGTTGCTTGCGTATTTTGTTTTTTATGGTATTGAGGGAATTGTCAATCTTTTTTATAGGCAGACTCATTCTGCCGGCGATTTCGCTGTAGGAATAGCCGTCAAAATACAGTTTTAGAATTTCGTTTTGAAGAGGCGACAGCATTTTTTCGAGGTTTTGATAAAAAGCGTCGACGCGCTCCCTCTTTATATATATTTCTACTGGGTCGACATAGGTACGGGTGCTGTCCATCTCATCCGACAGAGGTAGCGAGTCGTTTAGCGCCCGATGCTTCTGTCTTGTGGCAGAACGGATAGCGTCAATGATTCTTGAACGTACGCATGTGTTGACGTAGGTTGAAAAGCTACACTTCTTGCTTTCGTCGTACTGTTTTACGGCGCTGATTATGGCGATAAGCCCTTCTTGAAATAGGTCCTCTTCCTCGCCACCGACAAGAAAGCTTTTTCGCACCATGCCGCGCACCGCTCCCATATATCTGCGTATAAGCGCGTCCATAGCGTCGGTATCGCCGTCTTTTATGCGTTTTATTAGCTCTATATCGTCAAAATCCTGCATGTTCGGTCTCTTGGTTCATGGTATCTATTTTGTTGTTCTTTGTCTGATGGCTTCATAAAGTATGGCGCCGGCGGCAACCGCTGCGTTGAGCGAATTTATGCGACCCAGCTGCGGCAGTGAGATAACGGCATCTGCCAGCTTGCTCGTGAGGCTATGCACGCCGCTTCCTTCACCTCCTACAACCAGCGCCATATCGCCTGTAAGGTCGCTTTTGTAAAGGCTTTGACCGTTCATATCCGCCGCGAACACCCATACGCCCATGTCCTTGAGCTGCCGTATGATGTCGTTAATATTAGCAACTTTGGCTATCTTGACGTAGGCTGTGGCTCCTGCGCTGACCTTTACTACGGTGTCGGTGACACCGCAGGAACGGTGGCGTGGAATTATTATGCCGTTGGCATTAACGGAGTCGGCTATTCTAACGATGGAACCTAGGTTGTGCGGGTCCTCAATGCCGTCAAGAATAATGATCAGCCTTTTGCCTTCGGCGTTTGGGCAAAGCACTTCTTCGAGTTCGGAATACTGAAAGTCTGTGGCAAAGGCTATGACGCCTTGATGGCTCTTAGTTTCGCTGTATTTGTCAAGCACGCTTTTGTCAACGTAAGACAGCTTGACTTTTCTTTCCTTGATTTCGGCGATTATGCGGCCTAGGCTGGGACTGTGGTCTGTCTGGACCAGTACCTTTTCTAGCGTAACATTGCCTTTTAGCGCCTCATTGAGCGCGTTGCGTCCTTCTAATATCATATATCATTCTCCGTATTATGTTCTGTTTGGGTATCCGTTGTGTGATTTTCTGGATGTTGTTCGCCGTAAGCCATCTCAATTAGTTCCTCTATTCTGTCGCTCTGCCGAAGAAGGTATAAGTACCCTATTACGGCCTCAAAACCGCTTGCTATGTGATAATCTATGGGGCTGGCGTGCTTGGCTATGTTCGGGGTTTTTGCGTTACGCCCTCTTCTAAAAACCGCTGATTCTTCGTCGGTCAGCTTGTCCATAATTTTTTTCATGGCGACCGACTGGCTGACGGCGTTTATTTCTTTGCAAGTGAGTATATGCAGCGCTCCGGTTCTGCGTAGATAATTCAGACCGAGCTTTGTGCGGACATAAAGCGTTTGAACGCTGTCGCCGACAAAAGAAAGCACCAGCGGATTAAGCACCAGCAAGTCCTTTTTGTCTATTTCTTCGTTAAAAAGCGGCACATAATTTTTATGCATAATAGCAAGTATACAATAATTCTAGGTTTATTTCAATCGTTTAATTACATATTTATGCTTATTATAAGTATTGACAAGACTTGCTAAAAGTTTTATTATATATATACACGGAAATCATAGTCATGGGAGTAATATGAAGTCATACATAAGACCGGCAATAATCGTTATTACAGTTTTGATGCTTATATTTTTAGTTTCAGGCTGTATGTCTGATGACGATCCCAGGCGCGACGAAAACTATGTCGAGGCCACGGGTGTACGTGTGCCCACATCCGTTGTATATCTTTCTTCTCACGGTACGACCAGTTCGTATCAGCTTGAGCCTACACTCGTTCCGGCGAACGCCACAAATAAAAAACTTGTTTATTATGTCTCTCCCGACGCTCTTGATTATTTCACTGTCGACCAAGACGGTCTTATTGTCGCTAAGAAAATAATGGAGGATATTGACAGCGTACCCCTGCGGATATACAGTTCGACGAACCCCGATGCATACACTATAGTAGCCGTTGTCATAGAGAACATTGAAGTTGAAGAAATATTTTTCTCACAACCGGAGATGAAAGTGAATTTTCCCAGCGACACCATTCAGCTGGACTTGCGCTATGAGCCTTATCACGCTCAAGACGGCAGAGACGTGACGTACACCTCGCAAAATGAAGAAATACTCACCGTAGATTCCACAGGACTTATGACCATAAAAAAACCCGGCATTGTCTCGATTGTCGCAACAAGCAGTACGCTTTCCGGCAAGACGCTCGGAGGAACAATCCAAATCACCGTCTCGTACGCCCCGGGGAATTTTCGCCTTGACGTTACCGAAGCTACGCCAAAGTTCGACCAAGTTATCGGGAATCCGGAGAAAATCACTTTCAGTATTTTGGGACTTGACGCTCTCAGCGACCCAAATCCCGACATAAAATGGCTGGTGGCGGGCAAGCGCATACTATCACAAAACGGAGAACGGGAGTATGAATATTTGCCCGAAACCGACAGCACCCGCGCTTCTTTTTATATTACCGTGCTCATTACACCCAAGAATGAGGACACCATAACCCTGACCTCTCCACTTATATCCCTTTATATGCCTTTTACCGGTTTCGCGCTGAATAAGAACGAGCCTTCGGGGAGCGTATACCGATTCGGCGAGCCGCTGACATTTGAGCCGCTGATGCAAAATACCGATACATATGACTGGTATTTGAGCAAGCAGGGAGAGAGCGGTGTCGGAAAACATGTCGGTAGCACCCGTCTTTCCGAGCAGAACGGAAAACTCATTTTTACGCCGGATGACTACGGCGCATTTGTGTTGACGGCTCGCGGTAAGAGCGGCGACACAGTTATCTCGACGAAAACATATGAGTTTACGATAATAAAATATGTCGTCGGCGATCGGGTGCAGATTTCTCCACAAATCGGCATTGAAGAAAAGGTTCCCGACAGCTTCGACTGGTATCTTCACCGCTATGATCCCGAGGTTCAATCCGAAAATATAGTTGATTGCCTCATTAACAAACAAGGGGATTATGTTTTTACAACAAACAGGAACGCCGTCTTCAATTACGAGGCAACGGAAGCGGGCTGGTACGTCTTAAGCAGCACTGCCACTTTCGGAGGTTTGCCCGTATATGAGAACATCGGCGGCGTTGACCAACAGATGGTGCGGTACTCTACGCCTTTCCGTATTTGGCAAAAACAGGGAGAATCTAATATAGAATATCTTGTTGTAGACGGCGCAAAGGCAGGGACGGAATACCGTCCGGTCATAAAGTGGAATCAGCTCGGCGGCGTCAATAGCTTTGTAGTAGAGGTCGTCACTGGCGGCGGTATATATATTATAGATACGGGTGACAGGGAGAATGATACTAGAGGCATTGTTTTCAGCGATTACAGCATAATTTTGCCACTTTCTATGGCGACGTTGGAACAGACCTTTTCCGTCCGCGTAAAACAAAAAGGCGGCGTGTATTGTGAGAAGGTGACATATACGGCGAAAGCCATAAGTCAAAACCAATATTATTTCCTGCCCTACCTGAATTTCAGCATCAACCGCTATATCAGAGATATGTATGAGATGGGTGAACTACTGAATTATATCACGACATACAAGCCTACGGAACTGTTGCAACAGAGAAGTGACGGCGAGGCTACCTTCAAAATAAATATCTACACTAAGCTGGTTTACCGCAATATAAACAAAGATTCATTCCCCGTAGTTGGGCAAAATCCGTATCAAAACGAATATTTATCGAATATCTATAACATTGTGACGGCCGCCATAAACGCCTATGCATTGACGGATATAACAGCGATGGACTTTGAATATTCGGATATTGACGGCAGCTTTAACATTATACTGACCGTCGACGAGAAGAGCTATATCAGCCAGCCGTCCCCACAAAAATCCCCTTACCAGTTCGAGCAGAACTATGAAACGGAGGCAAGGCAAGTCGCTTACGATGAATTCGCCATAAACGCAAAAGAAACCATAAACGCTACCACCTCCGATCAGCTATATTATGCCGTCAGCATAGGCAAAAGACCCCTTCCGACAAAGGGCAGCGCCGCCGAGGCGATTTTCAACGAGGCAAAAGTCATTTTGCGCGATATCATCTCCGACGATATGACGGATTTCCGCAAGGTACTAGCCATAAACGATTATCTCGCAAGCCACATAAACAGCAACAAAGCTCTGATACAATACGCAAAAATGACACCGAAGCCCGCAGATCTATATTTATTCGAGGGTTATCACCTTGAAGGAGCTATTCTTGGCAAAAACGCCGTCAGCCAGGGTGTAAGCAAGGCGTTCAGCTTGCTTTGCTGGATGGAGGGTATTGCCACAAATACCGTGCTGGGCACAAAAAGCGGCGTTGCCCACAGCTGGAACAAGGTGCTCATAGGAGAGAGCTGGTACAACGTTGACAGCTATCTTGCAAGAGTCGAAAGAGAGGACGGCGTGGCGCTCAATCACGCCTATTTCCTTCGAAGCGACGAATATATGTCATTGGGCGGCTACAACGCCTACGGTAGTTACCCCATAGCGCTTGACAACTGCGACATATCGCAAGTCGAGGGCACGGTGACAGTCTTCACGGAAGAGCAGACAGAGACCGCGGTACGGTCGCACACTTACAATATTGATTCGGCGGTTTATTCCTTCGGGTTGGAATTTGGCGCCGATTTCGAAACTCAGAAGGAGTTCAGAGATATTGCGCTTGAGCAGATACAAGAGGCTTTGAACGGTACCGGCATAATTTTGAAAGAGTTGTTGCAGGTTGCCGACAGATATTTCGTTGTCATACTTGCCTCGCCTTTTTGATAAGGAGAAAGTACCATGAAAAAAATTAAATTCATACTATGTATACTTTTCGTTATTTTCCTTGCCTCGACAGCAAGCTCTTGCGGTTTGGTAAGCGAGGGCGATAGATTTGGCAGCTACAGCCTGCAAGTCACGTATTTGAAAGACAGGTACGAACTCAACGAAAGCGTAATAGTAAAAATCATAGAGACAGCGGGCAGCCCCCAAGGCTACAACGTTTACAAAAAGCTGGACGAAAGCGCCTTTGAAATTTGGAAGCAGACCACCGCCAAAGAACCGTTCACACTGAATCTGACGGAATTCGGCACCTACACCATTAAAGTCGTGGCGGTTGTGGACAATGTAGAGCGCTTAACTCAAGCCGTTGCCGTTGATTTTTTTGTTTCCGATCCTATACCCGTTGAAAATATACTCATAAAGAACAACATTATTGATCTGTACTTCGGTGAATCTGGCATTGACAGCTTCGCGCTGAAGGATCTCGAGGTTGTATATTTTCCTGCCAATGCCACTCAAAAAGGGCTGGGTTATAGGAACGCGTATTTAGGTGACAACAATTTTGAGATTAGCGAAGAGTCCATCGCAAGAGCCAAAGGCTACTCCGCGGGGCAGGCTCCCTACATCATTCCCATAAGCAGCGACGACAACGGAAACGCCGTGGCAAACGTCTATTTCCGCATAAACAGCGGTCATTCAAAATTCGCCTTTTCAAATTTTCAGGTAGGCTATATCAACAAAACTGACGGCGATAACGGTTGGGAGGACAAGGTATACCTGCAAGGTGACTGGGTGAACTTCCAATGCATCGAATACGCCAACATGCAAAAGGCCGACGGCTATGACGTCGCAAAGAAAGTAGGAGAAGAATATATTGCTCTCGGAGAGGATGAATTGCAGACGGTCAACGAGCAAGGCATAACCTTCTATAAGGTTCTTATGCCCGAAGCTACGGGTTTCCTCGAATATCGGTTCCGCGCCAGAGTAGACGGAGCGTCATCTCAATACTACAAAGATGTGACGGTGGAGGTGGCGGCGCCCCCCACAAAAGCCTCGGCAATGACACTCGGCGCCGAGGAAATCACGCTGCTGACGGAGCAGACCTACACCATTGTCCACACTATTGCGCCCGAGGACGCCGTTATAAAGTCCGTAACCTATGAGATAGCGGAGGGCGGCGAGTCTTTCATTGAAGTCGATGAGGACGGCGTCGTGACGCCTCTTGCTGTGACGACTGCGCCCGTCGTTGTTACAGTACGCTCAGTGGGCAATACGGAGGTATCCGCCGAAATAGAAATAAGCGTACTCGACCTCGAAAGAGCCGATATAATCACCCACTCAAAACCGCTTACGCAGTCCATTGAGAGCGCAGAGAGCATTGTTTTTGGTATAAATAGCCAGCTTGAGAATTTCGAATCGGTGAAGTGGTACAAAAACGGCGCGCTTCAATCTCAACAAACACAATATTCGTATGCCTTCGCTTTCCCGGAAACGGCGGGCACAAATACCGTTGAAGCCAAGGTAACGCTGACGGAGAATGCGCCCATAATCTTAGAATATCCCGTGACACTACAAAGCTGTTTTACCATTGGAGAAATCGCAAGCCGCTATGAGCTTAATTCAGAAATTACGCTTGGCTACGAAACCGAACTCGAGGATACGACGATATCATGGCAACTGTGCTCCCCCGGAGGCGTGTTACTTAATAACATTTCGGCCGTCTATACTTTTAATGGGGCTGGCGAGTATAGAATAAAAGGTATACTCTCTTACAACGGAGGACCTGTTGAACAAAAGCTTTCGGCTCTTATTACAGTCACCGAAAGTGTCTCCCATGAACTGTTTAATATTAGCGTAAACGGTTATTACGACGGAGAGAATTACGCTCCGAAAATACGCTGGCAGAAGCTGAAAGAGGATGTTACGTATACCGTTGAGATAAGAAAAGGAACCCAAGAGGCTGTTGTTTACGAAAGCGAGGCTTCTCCGCAACTTTTCTCGTCGGAAGGCTTTGAGGTGCCTTACGCCGATTTCAAATTGAGCGACAGCTTTGACTACAGAATAATGACCAGCATCTCAAATCGTTATACCGGTTTCCGCTCTTACGGTAACGGCAACACAATACATTCGGCTCAGTACACGTATTTGGATAACATCGGGAGCACGAGTTTTAACCGCTATATTAATAACGTATACGAGCTGGGCAAGGTGCTCAATTACATAAAAGTCTTCAGACCGCAAGATTTGTTTAACGGCACTTATTATATCGTCGATTTGTATTTTGGCATATCCTTTGATGCCCAGCAAGAGGCGATCTACGGGGAAATAACTACCGAGCAGACTGAGCCTGCTTATGTTGAACCGAGCAAGCTGATAAGCGCCGCCAACAGAGCTTACGGAGAGGGCACGGCTATGAGCATGGCTTTTTCAAACGGATCTGAGGGCAATGGCGGCATAAGAATACAGTTCAACCTGGAACCCGCTCCGGAGATAATACAAGAGACGGCGTACAATGACGAAAACGATATCGCTATTTATACGCCGAGGTATTCTGACTCGGAAGTGGATAGCGACAGGCCAGAGAACAACGAACCAAGTCTGGATAATGCCAGAACGCTTAGCGTGACAACGAGTACTCAGCTCTATCTTGCGGCGCAGTGGGGGTACAGACCACTTCCCGTCTCCGGCAGCGTTGCCAAGGAGATATACGATGCGGCAAGGGATATACTTAACGAAATAATTACGGTGGATATGTCCGACGCAGAAAAGGCGCTGGCAATATACGATTATCTCACCTTGAACGTGGCTTACGACAGTGCCCTCTACAATAATTATATGCAGCGATTGAGCGAGGCGGCGGATCAAGAGGCAATAAATGTCATCAACAACGAGATGGGCGGGCATAAGAGCTTCCATCTCGAGGGTTCAATACTTAATAAGGTCGCAGTTTGCGACGGCATAAGCAAGGCCTATGTGCTGCTATGTTCGATAGAGGACATAACCGCCCTTAAATTGAGCGGAACAGGCGACAACGACAGCGGGGACAGCGAGGGACCCGTGAACCACGCCTGGAACGCCATAATGCTGGACGGCGCGTGGTATTATGTCGACGCCACTTGGGGCAGGTGGAGGTCGGGGTACGGAGAATCGACACTCATCGCCTCCAATCATTATTACTTTCTTGCGACAGACAGCGAGATGCAGGACAGCCACGACTATGACGGCGAGGTTCCTGTGGCGGCCGCGGAGCTTTCTTACTATTATTTTTACAACGACGACGAGCCGACGATTGATTTATATTTTGAAAGCGAGGCGGAATTTGACACCTATATATTGCAACTGCCCTCAGAAGATGATATCTGCGTAGAATTCGTAATAGCGTACGGCGATTATGAAGGAGAGCTTGAGTCTTATGTCGAAAATAAGCTTCCGACGAATTCAAATGTCTATATTAAAGGCTATATAGTTTTATACATAGTTATGAGAGGTTGATAGTGGTTGATTACACAAAGACGGATTGCTTCTTAGGTGAAGCGTTGAAGGTGAGCAACGGTTTTTTGGAATTCACGGTACCGCTGAAATGTGGGCCGAGAATAATTGCGCTGAACAAGGTTGGCGGCGCCAATGTTTTCTTTAACGACTTAGAAGACCACATATCAAAGGACGTGTCTGCAGTCTATGGCGAGGGCAAAAAGTGGCATATCTTCGGAGGTCACAGGCTGTGGCTGTCGCCCGAAGACGAGTCAACTTATTATCCCGACAACGATGAAATAACCGTCGAGAGAATACCGGACGGTGTTATCTTATCTACGGCAGAACGTAAGGAAACGGGTCTTGTGCCCTCTATAAAAATTGTTTTTACCGGGGATAGAACGCTGGAGCTTACGCACAAATTCGTTAACAACGGCGAGCAAAAAAGACTTTGCTTATGGGCGTTAACCGTACTGAAAAGCGGCGGCAAAATGGAGTTGTACCTTGAGGACAGGGATACGGGTTATCTCGCTAACCGCAATCTGGTGCTATGGCCGTATACCGATATAAAGGACGAAAGGCTGAGCTTATTCAATAACAAGCTTGTGATGAAGAGCTCAGAAAAGGTATCCAGACCGTTGAAAGTGGGAACCTATAAAGACGAAATAAAAGCAACTTACACTATCGGAAATCAGGTTTTTGCCAAGCAGTTTTATGGCGAAAGCGCGGCAAAGTACCCTGATTTCCACTGCAACTTCGAGAGTTACGTTTCAGACCTTATTCACGAAATTGAGAGCTTGTCTCCCATAAAAATCGTACCTTGCGGAGGCAGCATAGAGATGACCGAAGTGTGGAGGCTGGAATAAAAATGACCATGCAACTGAATTCACGTTCTGAAGTAATAGAAGGCGCCAAAGCAGTATATACACATCTTGTTTTTGCCGCCCATCAAGACGACGTCGAAATAATGTGCGGAGACGGCATCGTAAGATGCTACGACGACGCCAAGAAAGGTCTTGTCGCCGTTATTTTGAGCAACGGCTCGGGCAGTCCGAGGAGTGGCAGGTTCGCCGGCTTCAGCGACGCACAAATGGTTGCCGCCAGAAGAAAGGAGCAAATAAAGGCGGCAAAAATCGGACGTTACGCAGCGCTCATAATGCTCAATTATCCCAGCTCAGAAATAAGCGCCGACAACGCTCGTCTTGTTGAGGATA
>JAQVME010000213.1 GCA_028703745.1 Clostridia bacterium | reverse complement strand
GTTTGAAGACTGGTATTATGATAACGTTACCTTCCGCGATGTATTTACTGCAGGTTCGCTTGTCGCCTCGCCCATAACTTCCGATATTACGGTTTATGCCAAATGGAACGAAATTCTTTCGGCTACGGATGGTTTGGAATACGCGCTGAAAGAGGATGACACCTATGAAGTCACAGGCTACGGCGGAACCTCTGTCAACGTCGTTGTGGCGGAAACCTACAACAATATACCCGTCACGTCAATAAAAGAAAATGCGTTTTTAGACAATACCGCAATAAAGAGCGTGGTTATTTCAAACGCCGCAACAGAAATAGGCGCCGCCGCGTTGAAGGGCTGTACGGCGCTCGAAAGCCTAACGTTGCCCTTTGTAGGAAGCTCGCGGCAGAAGAATATGGCATCTGACGGCGTGCTGGGACATATCTTCGGAAATACCGACACTTATATCGTCCTTGAAAAGACTACCGAACAATTTTTCGACATGGCTGAAAGCCTGTATTATTATATTCCCCAATCTTTGAATGAAATAAAAATCACCGATGCCGAGTTTATTCCTTACGGCGCTTTCTACGGTTGCAAGTACGTAAAAGAAATCGAATTCAACGACAGCGTGACGCATATATACGCCAAAGCTTTCGCTGATTGCAACGCTTTGAACGGTGTTTATATCCCCTCGGGAGTAGCGACCATAGAGAAAGCCGCGTTCAGCAATTCGCTGAGTTTGAAGCTGTATTGCGCTTCTGGAGCAAAGCCTACGGACTGGAACGCCGAGTGGAAGATAGGCAACACGCCGGTACATTGGGGCGTGCCAAAAAACGCGCTAGGAAAAAATGACGACTATCAGTATCTCATAGAGAACAACGCCGTGAGTATCACCGGCTATATCAGCGACGAAATCGAGAACGTTATGCCCTCGGCAATTGAGAATAAGCCGGTTGCGAAAATCAAGGCGTACGCTTTTTCCGGTACGAATATCTACAAAATCACAGTTCCCGACAGTGTGATATACATCGCGCGGTTCGCCTTCTTTGAAGCTACGCTGCTGAATACCCTCGACTTACCTTTTCTCGGTGAGACGGCGACCGCCGCCGACAAAGCTTTTATCGGGCACTTGTTTGGATCGCTTGACAGCTCAATTAATAAGGATACGGTGCCTACGAAGCTGCGAAAGGTGTTGTTGCGAGGGGGGGGACTCTCTGCTGCCGCTTTTGAGAACTGTGACAAGTTGAGTCATATTAGTCTTCCGTCTCAACTCACCTACATTGGCGACGCAGCTTTTAGAGGTTGCGCTGATTTGAAGGACGTAGATGCGCCGGATAGCGTGACAGATATCGCCGCAAACGCTTTTG
Source organism: Clostridia bacterium (assembly GCA_028703745.1). Classification (GTDB taxonomy): domain Bacteria; phylum Bacillota; class Clostridia; order Christensenellales; family DTU072; genus DTU072. The sequence continues at coordinate 1,678 of JAQVME010000213.1, read as the reverse complement.
CCGGATGCTCGTCGCTCCAATCATTCGACATGCCCCGCAACCTGTCTGCTATCGGAGAGAACGCCTTCAACGGTTGCGCATCGCTTGACGAAATAAGTCTTCCTACGGGCGTAAAAATCCTTTCCGAAGGCGTTTTCAAGAACTGTATTGCGCTCATAAATGTTACTTTGCCGCAAGGCATCACAAAAATTGAAAAAAGCGCATTTGAGGGCTGCTCGTCGCTGACGGTGTTGACCTTGCCCGATGACCTTACAATTATTGGCGTGGCAGCTTTCCGCGGCTGTTCGGGCTTGACGGGCATATCCGTGCCGGACAAGGTCTTTTTGATAGATGCCAACGCCTTCGAAAACTGCTCGGCTATGACTGAGATATTCCTTCCCGACAGCATTATTACTATAGGCGCGCATACATTTAGGGGCTGCAGCATTCTTAATATTTATTCCGAATACGCCTCAAAACCTGCCGGCTGGCTGGACCAATGGAATATTGACGACCGTCCCGTACAATGGAATTATACTATGCCACAAAATTAATATCTTCAATCTGTTTGACTCAAGCGTTTAACCAATGTTATAATCTGTAAAATATAGTGTGACAATAAAATGCAAAGATATTTTCCTTTGCATTTTTTTGTAATAATACATACTAACAAAACGGAGTACAAATGTTTAACCAATTAAATTTATCAGAATGGATATTGAATGCGCTCGAGGCAAAAAGCTTTGTTGTGCCTACGGAAATACAACAAACATGCATACCTCTTATTGCCGAAGGAAAGGACATTGTCGGCAGGTCTAAGACCGGTAGCGGCAAGACTTTTGCGTTTGGACTGCCCGCCATTGACAAGGTCGACACACAACTAAAAAGCATTCAGATTCTCGTAGTATGCCCCACAAGAGAGCTTGCTCTTCAAGTGACAGACGAACTGCGCAAAATTACCGAATTCAAAGAGGGCTGCGGCATAGTCCCCATATACGGCGGCGCCGATATCGAAAGACAAATCAGGGCGCTGAAGGGGGGCAAAATAGCCGTAGGCACTCCCGGCAGGCTGATGGACCATATGAGAAGGGGCACGCTGAAACTGCACAATTTAAAAATGGCTGTGCTTGACGAAGCAGACGAGATGCTCAATATGGGCTTTCGCGATGACATTGAGAGTATACTCAAGGCAACGCCAAAATCCCGTCAGACCGTTATGTTCTCAGCGACTATGCCGACAGCAATAAAGGCAATTACTAGAGAGTATATGATAGAACCCCAATATGTGGAAATAGGTGAACTAAACTCAACTATTGACAAAATCGACCAGAGTTATATCCGCGTGTCTAGAACAGGCAAAAAAGCCGCGCTAATCGAGCTTTTTGAGAAGCTGTCGCCGGAACGCAGCATAGTATTTTGCAATACGAAGAGAATGGTCGACGACATTAAAGGACTGCTTAGCGGCAAAGGCATCGACTGCCTTGCGCTTCACGGCGATATGCGCCAGTCTGAAAGAAAAAGGGTTATGGAAAGCATAAAATCCCACAAGGTTTCCACGCTTGTCGCGACCGACGTCGCCGCCAGAGGTATTGACATAGAGGATGTGGCTTATATTTTTAACTTTGACCTGCCCAATGACGTTGAATATTATATCCACAGAATAGGCAGAACGGCGAGAGCGGGCAAGAGCGGCAAAGCC
>JAQVME010000212.1 GCA_028703745.1 Clostridia bacterium | reverse complement strand
CGCGAATACGACTATTTTTAGCGGAGCCTTTGTGAAGCCCACGAGCACCGTGCCCGTTATCATAATCCATAATATGATTTCTACAAATGCTACCAAAGAGCCTTTAGTGCGTTCGCCTCTGTTTATGAGCACAATTCGCAGCGTGGCGAAGGTGACCTCGACGATTTTGCCGAAGAAAATTATGAAATAGACCCATATGCTGTTGCTTGACAAAAATTCCATTTTACTTCCTTATTATTTTCTGTATTTATCATAACAAATATTATTTTTTTAGGCAAACTTTTTCGCAAGCTTTCTATTATTCACGTTATTTTAATGAAAAGCTTACAAAATGTATTATAATCGGCATTTTTACGGCGTTTGCGTCAACGGATTTTTTGTGTTAAAATAAAATAAAAAAGAGGTGTTTTATTGAATTTTACAAACAACATTGACTGGCAGAAAGAACTAAAAAACAACATTACTTCCGTTGGCATGCTTGCGGAGCTGGGGTATATCGATGAAAAAACGCGGCAAAAGCTGGATACTCTTACACAAAGATATCCCATGTCTATTCCCAGGTATTATCTGGATTTGATTGAAAAAAAGGATTATTCCGATCCTATTTTCAAAATGTGCATAGCTTCGCTTGAAGAGGCTCAAGCCGACGGCAAGGTTGACACAAGCGGAGAGCAGGCAAGCACAGTCACCGGCGGCATACAGCACAAATACGACAATACCGTGCTGTTGCTTTCGACGAACGTGTGCGCTATGTATTGCAGGCACTGTTTTAGAAAGAGGCTGGTGGGGTTGACCGAGAATGAGATATTGCGTTTTACCGACGAGGCGTTGGAATACATCGCAGAGCACAAAGAGGTTGACAACGTTTTGATAACGGGAGGCGACGCGCTGCTGAACAGCAATAAGGTTATCGAGAGGTATCTTGACGGGCTGTCAAAAATTGAGCACATAAAATTTATTAGATTCGGCAGCCGCACTCCTGTAGTATTTCCTCAACGCATAAGCACCGACGAAGTTTTAATAAAGCTTTTTGAAAAATACGGAAAAATAAAAACCATATACTTAGTGACACAATTCAACCATCCAAGAGAGCTGACAAAAGAAGCGCTATTGGCAACGGATATGCTGCGCCAGGCGGGCATACCCGTGCTTAACCAGACGGTACTGCTGAAAGGCATAAACGATAGTCCGGAAACGCTTGCAGCGCTCTTTAACGGGCTGGCGGCTAACGGCATTTCGCCGTACTATCTTTTTCAATGCCGTCCGGTGAAGGGCGTAAAGGGGCTTTTTGCCGTGCCGTTACTTGAAGCTTACGATATAGTCGATTCAACCAGAGGCAGGCTGTCGGGTATAGCAAAAAGATTCAGATTTATAATGAGTCACATTACCGGGAAGCTCGAAATCCTGGGCAAAATCAATGACAGCACATTGGTGCTTAAACAGCATCAGGCAAGGGACAATGAAGATTCGAACAGAATCTTTACCGTGGAAGCAGACGTTTCGTCGGTCTGGCTGGACGATTCGCTCGGCAGCGCGGTATAAATTTTTTCGGTCGGTGATTTTTTTGCGGGAAAGGTTGGAGTTTTGCCGCTTTGCGTTTATAATAAAACTATTGTCGCAAAGGGAGCAAGATGGAAAAATATCAAGAAATTGAGAGAAGCATAATAACCACGTACCGTACGAAGATTTGGCGCAGGTTCACCAAAGCCATAAACGAATATGAGCTTATATCTGACGGTGACAGAATAGCCGTATGCATTTCCGGCGGCAAGGACTCCATGCTGCTTGCAAAATGCATGCAGGAGCTCAAAAGACACGGCAAGGACAATTTTGAAATCATTTTTCTGGTTATGGACCCCGGATATAACGATGCCAATAGACACAAGCTTGAGGAAAATGCAAAGCTTTTGAACATACCCGTGAATATTTTTGAGACAGACATATTTTCCGTAGTTAAAGATGCCGGAGGCTCGCCTTGTTATTTGTGCGCCAGAATGCGGAGAGGCTGCCTTTATAATAAGGCAAAGGAGCTAGGTTGTAACAAGATAGCTTTGGGGCACCATTTCAACGATGTCATCGAAACCATTCTTTTGGGAATATTTTATAACGGGCAGATTCAGACCATGATGCCCAAGCTACACAGCAAGAATTTTGTGGGTATGGAGCTTATCCGTCCCCTTTACCGCGTAAAAGAGTGCGACATCATAAACTGGAAGAATTATAACGGTCTGGATTTTTTGCGTTGCGCATGCCGCTTCACCGAGCATTTGGCTACCGAGCCCGACGAATCGAAGAGACAAGAAATGAAAACCTTGATAAAACAGCTCCGCCTGACAAACCCCAGCGCAGACATGAGCGTATTCAAAAGCGTTTATAACGTCAACCTCAATAGCGTAATAGGTTGCAAGAAGGGTACGGCGCGTTGCGGCTTCCTCGACGATTACGAAAATTTGACCGAAGAGGATTGAATGGGCTTGCCAATTTGAGGCGAAGTGCCGAATTTGGAATACCGAAATGAGCTATTTGGGCAACAATTTTGCGCGTTTTGCGTAGTATAGATTTACGTACGAGAATTTAAGGATATTTTAATATGCGCGCTATATGATTTAATTGTCAGGAAAGAGTATGGCGAACAGTTGTCTGAGCGTGACATATATATATTATGATAATAGAAGTTCCATTTTGCAAGCCCGCTGCTCACAAATAAAAATTCAGTAAATAGCAATAAGGTTTTCAGGCGCAGGCAGAGTTCATTATACTAATAAGGACGGTCAATTAGAATTTTATATCTTGACAAAGTCGATTTGGTCTATTATAATTTAAGAACAAATCTTGTACGGAGGTTATATGAAAAAGAATTTATTTATTAAGATAGTAATGGCCTTATTGGTCGTGCTATTGGCTTTTGCGGTGGTGGCCTGTAAGAAGCCGGTTCCGGAGAAGAAGCCACCGCTAGTAGTACCACCTGTCGCAAATGCGGCAACACTCACCCAAATCTTTGATTTTGTCGAAAAATTCGCGCCTGTGGCC
>JAQVME010000211.1 GCA_028703745.1 Clostridia bacterium | reverse complement strand
CAAAACTTTTACAATGGCGAATATAATCGAGAAAGTTAACCGTCCCGCTTTGGTTATAGCGCACAATAAGACGCTTGCCGCACAGCTTTGCAATGAATTCAGGGAGTTTTTTCCGAATAACCGCGTGGAATATTTTGTAAGCTATTACGACTATTATCAGCCCGAGGCGTATGTGCCTTCTACAGACACCTATATCGAAAAGGAACTTGACATCAATGACGAAATCGATAAGCTTCGCCATTCGGCGACAAGCTCGCTTTGCGAGAGGCACGATACAATTGTAGTTGCTTCTGTTTCCTGTATCTACGGACTCGGCGCGCCCGAGGAATATTACCGCAACGTGGTATGCATCAGAGAAAAAATGCAGCTTGACCGCGATGATTTGCTGAATAGGCTTGTCAGTATTCAATATGTACGCGCAGATATCGATTTTCAGCGCGGCTCTTTCAGGGTAAGGGGCGACGTTGTGGATATTTTCCCTATATCGTATACGAATACCGCAGTGCGTGTTGAATTTTTCGGTGACGAAGTTGAAAGAGTATCTGAAATCAATATTGTAACCAACGCCGCCGTAGCCGGGCTAAAGGTTGCGAATATTTTCCCTGCAAGCCATTATGTCGTAGGAAAAGAGAATGTCGATGAAATTATAAAGCAGATTTTGGCGGATATGCTCGTTGAGGAAAAAGCCTTTCTCGAAGAAAAAAAATATGTCGAGGCGCAGCGGTTAAGGCAACGCGTTTTGTACGATATGGAGATGATACGCGAGGTAGGTTATTGTAACGGAATAGAAAACTACTCAAGATATTTTGACGGTAGAGAAAAGGGAACTCCGCCGTATACATTGATGGATTTTTTCCCCAAAGATTATATTGTCTTTGTAGACGAAAGCCATATGACGCTTCCGCAGATACGCGGAATGTTCAACGGCGACAAGGCGCGCAAAAAAAATCTTGTCGATTACGGGTTCAGACTTGACGCAGCTTACGATAATCGTCCTTTGAATTTTGATGAATTTAATGAGAGAGTTACGCAAATGGTATGCGTTTCGGCAACTCCCGCGCCTTACGAAGTCAAGCGCGCAGGTCAAATAGTCGAACAGCTTATACGCCCGACAGGACTTGTCGATCCCGAGATAATCGTTAGACCGGTTACCGGACAGATTGACGATCTTATAGGAGAGCTTAATAAGACTGTAGCACAGGGAGGCAGGGCGCTTGTAACTACGCTTACCAAAAAGATGGCGGAAAGTTTGAACGAATACCTTATAGTGCACGGCTTCAAGGTAAATTATATGCATACCAATGTGCATACTTTGGAGAGAATAACGCTGCTTACGGGACTTAGAAACGGCGACTTCGATATCCTTGTCGGCATCAACTTATTGCGCGAAGGGCTGGATCTTCCCGAGGTGCGGCTTGTTGCGATACTCGACGCGGACAAGGAAGGATTTTTGCGGAGCGATACCGCTTTGATTCAGACGGTCGGGCGGGCGGCGCGTAACATCGAAGGAAAGGTTATTATGTATGCCGACACCGTTACCGGCAGCATGAGAAGAGCGATAGACGAGACCGACCGCCGCCGCAAAGCGCAGCAGCAATACAACACTCTGAATAATATCACGCCGAAAACCATCGAAAAGAGGATTACCAATACAATAAGCATTACCAAGCTTCCCGAGGAACAAACGGAATTAAAAGGCAAGGATTTGAGAAAAGAAATCGAAATGCTCGAAAGCATGATGAAAATAGCTGCATCCTCTCTTGACTTCGAGTCGGCGATTGCGCTTAGGGATCAGATAGCAAAATTAAAAGCATTGCAACGGAGATAACTTTTGAATAACAGTATATTTATTAAAGGTGCAAGAGAGCACAATTTGAAGAATATAAACGTGGAAATACCCCGTAACAAAATGGTGGTATTCACTGGGCTATCGGGTTCGGGCAAGTCCTCGCTTGCGTTTGATACTCTTTTCGCGGAAGGTCAAAGAAGGTATATGGAAAGCCTTTCTTCTTACGCAAGACAATTTCTCGGTCAGATGGAAAAGCCAGATGTGGACTATATAGAAGGGCTGTCGCCCGCTATCGCCATCGATCAAAAAACCACATCCAAGAATCCGCGTTCGACTGTGGGGACTATAACCGAAATATATGATTATCTGCGCCTTTTGTACGCGAATATCGGTAAGCCGCATTGTCCGCAGTGCGGTAGACTTATTGAGGAGACCTCGGTTGACCAAATATGCGACACTATAATGACGTATTCCGATGCGGCAGTAAGCATTATGGCACCGGTAGTCCGAGAGCGCAAGGGAGAATATTCAAAACAGCTTGAAGGCTACAAAAAGCAGGGATTCTTGCGTGTCAGAATCGACGGCGCAAACTATTTGTTCGAGGACGAACTGCCTCAGCTTGATAAGCAATTAAAGCATACAATAAGTGTAGTAGTGGACAGGCTTAGAATAAAAGAGGGTATCAGAAGAAGATTGACAGACAGCGTGGAGCTTGCGCTTAAACTTGCAGAAGGACTTGTTATAGCTGAAATAGACGGAAAAGAACATCTTTTCAATACCAAATACAACTGTCCCGACTGCGATATAAGTCTGCCCGAACTCACTCCGAGAATGTTCAGCTTCAACAGTCCTTTCGGCGCTTGTCCCGAATGCCACGGATTAGGTTATAAAGAGGAAGTTGACATCGATCTTTTGATTAAAGACCGCAACAAAAGTTTGAAGCAGGGCGCTATCGATTTTGTCGGCGCGTCATTCGACTGTCATACTCTCCAGAGTCAGTACAGAGCGCTTGCCTCGCACTATAATTTTTCTGTCAATACTCCGTTTAATGATTTGCCGCAGGATATTGTCGATATATTGCTATACGGCACAAAAGGCGAAAAAATCGAAGTAAATTATAATTCTTCCACCTTTTCAGGTAAATATTTAACGCAGTTCGAGGGTATTGTCAATATGCTGAACAGACGCTATCAGGAGACGACCTCGGAATCGATGAAATATGAATATCAAAAGCTGATGCGAACTGTGCCTTGC
>JAQVME010000210.1 GCA_028703745.1 Clostridia bacterium | reverse complement strand
TTTTACTCCGCTTTCAACCCTGTGGGGCGACGCCCTGACGAACGCCGCCGGCTGGAACGAATACCTCGTACTGGCGCTGACTATGGTCATAAACCTCGTCACCGAGTTTACGTTCTGCCGCTTCGTAGTTTTCCGTAAGAGTATAAATACTAATGTTTTGGGACAAAAAGAAATAGAAAAGCAACGATACGCCTTAGATGAAGACTCAGCGCCCGGCGAGCAGGACGGAGAATAAGCGCTTCAACCGTTTTTTTCTTGCCAATCAAACGCCGTATCGTTTATAATAATAAAAATACCACAAAAAAGGAGAACAAAAATGTCCGTATTTTTTATTGACACAAATTGCGAATTATGGTGGGAGAAAGCCAAGGAACTTGGCATAACCAACATAATCAAGATGCCATATACTATCTGCGACGACGAATATTATTACGATCTGGGAGAGAAATATAACCCTAAGGAATTCTACGGTCTCGTACGCAAGGGCAATATGCCTATCACCTCCTGCCTCAACGCCGAAAATTACAAGGAGTATTTCGAGCCGTTTTTCAAAAAAGGTGAAGAAATATTGTATGTCAGCTTTTCTTCAAAAATGAGCGGCACCTTCACCTTCCTCGATATGGCAATAAAGGAACTTTCGGAGAAGTATCCCGCGGCAAAATTCACACGCTACGACACGAAAGGCATAAGCATGGGCGCCGGTCTGTCGGTCTATGAAGCCGCAAAGCTTCACAAGGCCGGAAAATCAGTAAAAGAAATTACCGACTTCCTTGACGGTTTCATTTTGAGAGTCAACGCCGTATTCTCTCCAGACAGCCTTCAGCATCTCAAGAAGGGCGGCAGACTGTCTTCGGCGCAAGCGCTTATCGGCGGCTTGCTCCAAATCAAGCCCTTAATCAGGCTCAACGACGAAGGCGCCTTATATAGCGCGGCAAAGGTCAACGGCCGCCAGAAAGCCATCGGCGCCATTGCAGAGGACGTCATAGAGAACATAGCCGACGCCGACAAGTACCCCATTGTCGTGCTTGACGCCGACTGTGAAGACGACGCGCAAAAAATCATCCAAAAAATAAAAGCCGCCCTACCCGATGCAGAAGTATGGCATCAGCCTGTAGGACCTGTTATCGGCACGCATTGCGGACCGGGCACCATTGCCGTCTGCTACGTCGGAAATTCAAGGGGCAGATGAAGAAAAAAAATACCCTTCCGAAGACAAACGCCGTTTTCGGACGGTTTTTTACCGTAATAATTACCTTGATTATTATATTCTCATTGTCAGGTTGCACTGCCGAAAGCGGCGAAAATATAGCTTTCGGCACCTTTTATAATGTCAAAATCTCCGGCGCAGGCGCTACAGCTGTCCTCAAGGATATTGACCGCCTTCTTCAAGAAATAGAACAAGAAGTTTCAACCGCAATTGCCGAAAGCGACATTTCAAAAATAAACGCCTCTTCCGCAGGGCAGCCGGTGCGTGTAGGACAGCATACGGCGTTTCTTTTCAAAAAATCGCTGGAACTGTACGGCGCTACCGACAGAGCCTTTAACGCGGCGCTATTCCCGCTCGTCGAGCTGTGGAATTTCAGTCCCGATACCTTCACCGGCGTAGCCGACAGCATTCCAAGCGATACATCTATCGCCGAAACGCTGGAATATTGCGCTATGGAGAACTTTTCGTTTGACATTGATCGCTCTGAAATAACAAAGCACGACGATCGCGCCAAGCTCGATTTCGGAGGCATCGCTAAAGGCTACGCCGTCGACAAAATTCTGGAACTTTGCCAAGGAAAAAAACAGGCGCTTATCAATATAGGAGGCAATATAGCAACTTTCGGCGGGGATAAAACGATAGGTATTACTCACCCCAGAGATACCTCCTCACTCTTCGGCGTTATTGCGCTGCAAGACGCCGCCATAGCCACCAGCGGCGACTACCAAAGGTATTATACCGTCGGCGGCGTAAGATACAACCACATCATAACAGACGAAGGCTATCCCACGGGAATAACCAATAACGATATAATAAGCGCATCGGTTATCGGTAGTAGCGCAATGGTGTGCGACGCGCTGTCCACCGCCGTAATTGTGAGGGGCGCGGCGTGGGCGGAGGTATTGCCGCAAATGGGCTATTCTGTAATAATTGTTACAAAAGACAGCTATAAAATTATCGGAGATATAGATTTTGAAAGCACACAGACCACACACCGGCGAAGCTAAACTTGCCGAGTATTACAAAAACAGAGGTCTGCTTTTCAAAACGGACGTCATTGTGCTGCTGATTATTATAATACTTTCTGCGTTTTCTGTAGCCATGCTTACAAAAAACGCCGCGGGTGATTATGTAGAGATTTATTATAAGGGCGAATTGCTGGAACGCCGCTCCTTGCAAACGGATGCAACAATCGTCATCGACAAGCACGGGCACAACGTTGTAGTAATAGAGGATGCAAAGGTGCGTATGGAGCAAGCCGATTGTCAAAACCAAATTTGCGTCAAAAGCTCAAGCATCAGCTACGACGGACAGCGCATCATATGCGCTCCGAACGGCATCATAGTCATCATCAGAGGCGGCGAGATTGATGCTATCACGGGAGGTCATCATGCCGTCTAAAAAGATTTCTGTTGCCGCTCTTTTGCTCTCCGTCGCACTGATTATCGGAGTAATCGAAAGCCTTGTTCCGCCCATTATCCCCTTCTTGCCATACGTCCGCATCGGACTATCAAACGCCGTCATAATCGTCGTAATAATCCTGCTGAATTACAAATACGCGATCATGGTGTCCGTCATAAAATCCGTATTGGTGCCGCTGTTTGTGGGAAATCCCGTAATGATACTGTATTCTCTGCCTGCGTCTCTTTTTGCCGCCGCGCTGGGCAGTATTCTACTTTATAGCAAAAAAATAAGTATACCCTCGTCGAGTATACTTTCTGCCATCGTTCATAATCTCGTTCAGCTTTGTGTGGCTGCGCTTATGACAAACTCCTTAGTGTTCGGCTACGCGCCTTATTTTGTAATTATCGGCGGCGTTTCCGGACTTCTTACCGGCGTTATCGCTTATATTATTATA
>JAQVME010000209.1 GCA_028703745.1 Clostridia bacterium | reverse complement strand
CTCGACGAAGGTAGGAAAATACATATATGAAACGGGCGCCGCTCACGGAAAGAGAGTACAGGCGCTTTGCGAGGCAAAGAACCATGCTCTTGTGCTGGACGACGCGCCCGTAGACAGAGCCGCCGCCGGCATCATAAACGCCTTCTGCGGTTGCGCGGGAGAAAGGTGTATGGCGCTGCCGGTAGTGGTGGCGCAGGAAGCTATCGCCGACAAACTCGTAGCCAAGATATGCGAGCTTGCGTCGAAGATGAAGATAGGTCCGGCTTACGATAAGACCAGCCAGCTGGGACCTGTCTATAGCAAGGAACATAAGGAAAGCGTTATTGACTGGATAAACAAGGGCATAGAAGAAGGCGCCGAGCTTGTGCTTGACGGCAGAAGCTGTGAGGTAAAGGGCTTTGAAAACGGATTTTATCTTGCGCCTACGGTGTTTGACAAGGTTACCCCCGAGATGACAATAGGCGTAAACGAAATTTTCGGGCCGGTGCTTTGTGTCAAGAGAGTAAAGGATTTTGATGAGGGACTGGCAGTAATGAACGCCAACCCGTTCGCCAACGGCTCAGTAATTTATACACAGAACGGTTACTATGCCAGGGAGTTCGCCAGAAACACTCACGGCGGTATGGTCGGCATAAACGTAGGTATTCCTGTGCCAATAGGAGTTTTCCCATTCAGCGGACACAAGGATTCTTTCTTCGGCGATTTGCATTGCCTGGGCAAGGATGCGTACAGATTCTATACCGAAAGCAAGACAGTCACCTCGCATTGGTTCGACGAACACGAAATGAAGTCCACAAAAGTAAGCACCTGGGACGGTACAATATAAAAGTATCATTATAAAAAGGAAGGAATAAATATGTTAAAAATCGGAATCATAGGCGCCGGCAGAATCGGCAAGGTTCACGGCGAATCAATCAGCAGATACATTAAGGATGCGACTATCAAAGCCATAGCCGATCCGTTCATGAACGAAGCAACAAAGGCGTGGGCGTCCTCTATCGGAGTAGACGAGGTTTATACCGACTATAAGAAAATACTCGCCGACAAAGAAATAGACGCCGTTTTGATTTGTTCCTCTACGGATACGCACTCGACAATTTCTCTTGAGGCAATAAAAGCGGGCAAGCATATTTTTTGCGAAAAACCTGTCGACCACAACGTGCAGAGAATTAAAGAGGTTATGGAGGCGCTTTCCAAAACCAAACTAAAATATCAAGTTGGCTTCAACCGCCGCTTTGACCACAACTTCGCCGCCGTAAAAAAAGCCGTTGCCGAAGGCAGAATAGGTGAATTAAATGTGTTGAAAATTACATCGAGAGACCCCGGCGCTCCGCCCATAGCTTATATAAAGGTCAGCGGAGGCATATTCCTAGATATGACGATACACGACTTCGACATGGTCAGATTCATATCGGCGGCGGAGGTGGAGGAGGTCTTTGCCTACGGCGACGCGCTTGTCGACAAAGAAATAGCCAAAGCTGGAGATATCGACACCGCCATAATCAGCATGAAATTGTCTAGCGGCGCCCTTGCCGTCATAGACAACTGCAGAAGGGCTAGCTATGGCTACGACCAAAGGTTGGAGGCATTCGGTTCTCTGGGTCAGGCGGCAATAGCCAACGACACCGCCTCAACGACGGTTATCAGCGGAGAGGGCGGCGTAATAGCCGAGAAGCCTCTGCATTTCTTCCTCGAAAGATATATGCAAGCCTACGTCAGTGAGGTTGCCGATTTTATCAACGCCATAAAGAACGATACCGACGTTCCCGTCAACGTCAACGACGGGCTTCAACCTGTGCTCATAGGTCTTGCAGCCAAGAGGTCAATTGCAGAAAAGCGGCCGGTAGCCATAAAAGAACTTATGGAAGAATACTCTCTATAAATTAAGGAGCACGTATGCCCAATCTGATAACGCACAATTATTTTGGCAAAAAAGTTCTGGAAAGGCTGCCCGAAAATGCTTTGAAAATAGCAGAAAAGGCGCCCGAGGCGTTCTATTTGGGAGCCATAGGTCCCGATTGTCTTTTTGCGCTCAGAGAGATAGGAACAAAATACAAGTATTATCCGAACAGGATGCAATATCTCAAAACGCTCGAGGTGTATGAGAAAACCGGAGATTTTTTGCGCGACAACCCCGACGACATCAAGCTCTCATACATGATTGGTATGATGTGCCACTATGTTGCGGATTTCCACGTGCACCCGTATGTAAACTTTTTCGTAGAAAGAGGCTTTGCAAGGTATTTGCCGCTTGAGCAGCAGTCAAGCATACATACGCTTATTGAATCCGCCATTGACTCGCATATCTGCGACGAGAAGCTCAAAATCCCCTGCAATCAATTCCCTGCAGGCGACGCCAGCAGCGCGCGAAGAGCCGTCAGGCTGTCCATCGGCGAGCTGTATGAGAAGGTTATTAACGGTATCTTTGATATTTATCCCAGCAAGCGTCGCATTTGCCTTTCTTTTGCGCTAACCAAGTTGTTTCTGAGCTTTTCTGTTGATAAAAGAGGCGGCAAAAAAAGATTTTTCGACAAGGTCGAGCAGAAAATAGGCGGCAAAAAGAAGATAACCGGACTAATGCGTCCTCCTGAAGGGTACGGCAGAATAGACTATATGAACAGGGCGCACGCGCCGTGGCTAACCGTACGGAACGGCACGGAGCACACGACGGCATCTGTTGACGAGCTGCTGGAGCTTGCGGCGGAAAGGGCAGTGACGTATATTGAAAACTATCTGCGCTACATATTTGACAAAACACCGCTGATAAAAGAAGACTTTGCCGTCAATTACGAAGGCGTGAGAACACAAAGCTAAAAGCGCAAATGCATAGCTTTTCAAATAAAAAAGGCTGTTCCCAAAAGAGGAACAGCCTTTTTGTTTGCTCTGCACGCTTATGTTATTCTATCTTATAGATAAGGCTTCAAAGCTTCCAGATTGTTGTGGAGTATGTCCATAAGCTTGTCAGCGAAGGTCATGTCGACTTTGATGTCGGGATCTATGTTGTTCTTGACCTTTACAAGACTGATGATGCCCATGTTGATACCCTGAATCATCACCTCTGCGAGTTTG
>JAQVME010000208.1 GCA_028703745.1 Clostridia bacterium | reverse complement strand
TTACGCAATAGCCGCCGTCTGTCTCTGCGTGAATCTGTACGGCTTCGTTGTAAGCGACTGTGCGCTGCGCAAAGTCAATGTTGCCCCTACCGGTTTTTGAAACAGTGACATTGTAGAAAATCGGAGAGTAAAGCGCCTCAATGGCGTAGTCGCTGTTTATGCCTTCAACCATAAAGACAAAATCGGTTATGCGGTTGTCTTTGATGCCTGAATTGTCGTCAGCGCCTTCTTCCTCGCGGTTATTGACGACGATATCGAAGATTTCGAAGCCCAGCTCGGGAGAATAGAGGTCAATATTTTTGCCGTTAATTTTTAAGCCTTTGATATAATAACCGTCAATTGCGGAAAAGAGGAACAAAGGGTTCTGCCCGAAGCCGTACGCGGGGCTTTTTGCCACGGAATAATAGCTTTCCGTTTCCGGATTGTAGGCTGCCTCATATATATCGACGTATGCATCGGCAGCAAAATCTACTTTGTAGGCGAAAGGTCGGTATTGTATGATTATGGTGGTGTCCGCGGTAATACTGGCGGGAGTCAATATGATGGTATATTCCGATGAATTCATCGGGATATTGCTTATAACTTGGCTACCCACGTTTATTGATTCTACAAAATGCGTGTCCAAAGCCGTGACATACAGGTTCTTGGAGGTGTTGTGCTCCATATAAAAATTTATTACGGGCGAACTACTTATGCGCTCATATACCAAATCGCCTTCTTTTTCGTGGTACCTAATACTGCCGGCGTCGTCAACAAGTCCGTTCTGTACGGTAACAACATAAGTCTTGGGAATAAAATCCACGATGATATACATATCCGTCGTAGGATAAAAGACCTCGATATCCGCCCACTCGACGTTTCCGCTGTAGTTATTCACATATCCGTTTACGTCAATATATTCAATTTGATAGCCGCTGTTTGCGTTGAAGCGGTAAACATACTGGTTTATTTCTTGGATGGCGTTATTGCCTGCCGGCACATCGCTGAAATTCATGCCGTCGGAAACGACTCTCCGTTGCGTTCTGCCTGCGCCGTTGATTGTGATGGTAAGCTTATGCTCGATAGGCAAGAATTTTGGGCGGACGTTTATGTTTTCGTAGACTTTGTAGTCATCGTCAATAACGACGTCAGTAAGTATGTTGCCTGCGCCGACGAGATACCACCCTACAAAAATATAATGCTCTCTCTCAGGGATGCTGTCGGGTATGCCGTCAACTGAAATGGGATTGTTGTATACGGGCTCTTCCACAGCAGAAGCCAGAGTATCCTGATAAAGCACGTGAACCGTCCTCGGATCAAGGTTTCCGTCGCCTCTCAAGAAAGTTACAGAGCAATAGACCTTCTGCCACCTTGCTATCAAAACCGTAGGTTGTGTGAAGGTGTCGTACGCCTGGACGGCGATTTCGTTGCCTGCAAGGTCTACAGGGTTATTTTTCTCGCGGAACCAGCCCGTAAAGCTATAACCAAGACCTGTGCCTACAGGTTGAGCTATGTTGCCTCCGATATTCTCGCCATTCGGGAGATTTACGGTTCTTTCTATATTGCCGACGTTGCTGCTCATGCTGTTGATAAACGTAATAGTGCTGATATCATAGACGAAATCAGCTTTCATTTCTATCAAATCGGTATTGCTGTTCGGGGTGAAAGTTATGTAATATTCAAGCGTGTCGCCCGTCTGTCCCGCCTCGAAAGTAATGTCATTGCCCTCTGTGCCTACATCAACGATCTTGAAGCTGTCAAAGCTCCTTATGTCGGCAACGGTGATGCTGACCCACGTGCCGTCAAAACTCTTTATTTGCCAAGCGGCAAAACTCCTCGACTGCATGGGATTGGCTCTGATTGTGGCTTCCTTGCTCTTGGGATAATAACCTTCTTCCGGCATGTCGAGAGTGCCCAGCACCTCGCCTTTGTTGTTCTTGGTGACCTCAACGGTGACGTCGGTTGCTCTCTTTACAAAAATAGGGTCTATGGTCATATTCTGCGTTACCTTCTCAAAGGGCAGCGACCATCTGTCAAAAACATAACCGTATACTTGCATCTCGCGGTCGGTAGGTGCGGGCACCTGAGTCGGTCTCTCGTTGTAGGTGACAAGCTCTTCCCTTGCGACCGTACCGTCGGGGAACCTGAAGACTACGATATATTCAGCTTTCTCAAAATTTGCTATAAGCGTTCTGGATGCAGAAATATTCAGGTCCTTGCGCTCGGCATTGGGGTTGCCGTCGCTCCAATCTTTGAAAATATAACCCACCTCAGGACGCGCGATAACTCTGTTTCCGTGCTTGCCGATGGCAACGTTCTGGATAGTTTCGCCCTCGATTGAGCCGCCTGTACTCGGCTGATATTTCAAAACGCAGTCAACGCTTTTTACATTTATGGGGAGCACCTGTTGAAAACCGCCGTATGTAAGAGATATATTCTGTGTGCCTTCTTGTTGAATATCTAGACCTTCATAAATCATATCGCTCAACGCCACTTCCGAAGTGTAGCCGTCACTATACGAAACCAGAACAGAAATTTTGTTCAGGTCGACTCCGACGCCAATATCGCCTTCGAGATACTCGATGCTTACAATTCTTCTTTCGCTTGCGGCGTTTTCGGGATCCTCTTCAATAGCAGGCAAAATAATGAGCATAAAAACCATCAAGGCTGCCGCCAGGACAGCGATAATTGCCAAACTAATTTTGTAGCCGGCACCGCCCATTTTTCGTATGCTTCCGTCTTGTCTTTTCATAAAAGAGTCTCCTTTCCGATAGTTCCAGTAAAAACGGCATAGACCGCTTTTATAATAACGTATGTTTATTATAATATAAGCGATAGCTATTTACAATAGATTGAACCAATAAATTACAGTAAAAGTATTCTCACGGCTTTCCTTAACCTTTGCTTAAAAAAATGATGCAAAATAGCTGTAAGATGCCTTTCAATTATCAAAAACCGCTTGCATATTACTGCCGGCTGTGATAACATATTATCACAATTTTGCCGAAATGGTGGAATGGCAGACGCGACGGACTCAAAATCCGTTGATGGCAACATCGTGTGGGTTCAAGTCCCACTTTCGGCACCATA
>JAQVME010000018.1 GCA_028703745.1 Clostridia bacterium | reverse complement strand
TTGACAACATCGAAAGAGCGCTGGCAACATACGGGCGCAAAAGCGCAGGTTCTATTATGTTGTCAAAATACCCTTCCTTTGCCGACACAAATGGATTCATCTCTTCGGCTCTGTACTTCTCTGCCAACTTCTGCCGAAGTTCCAGAGGTTCGCCTTCACCCTTGAGTTCTTTGGCATATATGACGCCGGCGGCGGCTTCGGAAGAAATCGGCGCTATTCTGGCATTGGCGAACGCTAACGTATAATCAAATCCTATGGATTTTGAGACCAAAGCTACGTAGCCGAAGCCTATTGCGCTGCCCGTAACCACGGAAATCTTCGGGATTGTCGACAGCGATATTCTGCGCAAAAGCTTTGCGCCTCCAAGCACAAGACCCTTCTGCTCACCGGTCAAATCTCCGTCGATGCCCTCAACGTCCACTAGCGTGACAAGCGGAATATTGTATTTTTCAAGGATTTTGACAAAGGCTTTAATTTTTTTCAGGCAAGCTATATTCAGTCGGTCGTTATTAGTGACGACTAGTCCCGTTACCAATGAATTTATGGTAACAAAATATGTCTTAACGTCCTTTGTGTAATCGGTGAAAAGCTCGATAGCGCTGTCCTTGTCGGCAAGCGCGGAGAGCAAGTTGTCGGCGTTGCTCTGCGCATTGAGAACGTCGCTCGTTCTGTTCGGGTCATCGTTACTTTCTATAATGCCTTCTCCGAGGTAATCAAAGATTTTTGCAACCTTATCGGGTATTTCTTCGGCATCTTTGAAATGTACTGTGGAAATAAGGCTGTTTTCGGCGTACGCTTTTTGTCCGACGAGGCTTTGCGCCACATCGCTGACGTTCTCCGAAAGCGTAAGCGGCGGCATCGCCGAAAGCACCGAACGTTCTGACATAAAAACAAAATCTGCCAGCGCAGTATACATACCCATAAGCCCTACCGAAGGACCCTTAACTATGGCGATATGCGGAGCGTAATCCCTGTGCTCTGCGGCAGCTGCAATAATCTGCGCATAGCCCTCAAGTACGGCTACGCCTTCTCCGAGCCTGGCGCCGGAGCTGTCGATAACCGATATCAACGGCACCTCGGTGTTCATGCTCTTTTTTATGCATTTTAGAATTTTGTCGGCGTGAGCCTTGTTCAGACTGCCCCCGAGCACTTCAGAATTCTGCGCCACAACGCACACGGGATAATCCCTTATAGTGGCGTAACCGGTAATTACGCCCTCTCCGAACGCATCGCTGCCATCAAGATAACTTTTTCCGCTCAAAAAAACATCCGTTTCAACAAAAGAATTCTTATCCAATATCTCGGACAAAAACTCTCTTATTTTTTGGGAACGGGAAAGAACCTTTGAGGTGTTGTCATTCAAGAGTCCAATATAGTCCATTTTTACCTCCGTTCTTAAATAAAAAAATATGCGGCAACCTGCGCAAAGCACAAATTTACCACATATACCATTATAATTCAAATCCTTTCTTTAGGCAATACCTTTTAACCAAAAAAAGAATAATATTTTTAGTATTTTTTTAGGTACTCTACCTCACCGTCTGTGAGATATCTGTATGTGCCCCGCGTAAGTCCGCCCAACCGAAGCTCGCCTACCGCCACTCTTTTGAGAAAAATAACCTCTTTGCCGACAGATTCAAACATTCTGTGCACCTGACGGTTCTTGCCCTCAAATATTGTCACTTCGTAGCGATAGATGTCGTCGGCGTTTTCGATCAGTTTGATTTTGCTACGCCCGAGCTTCTTTCCGTCAAGCACTATACCGTTTCGAAGCGTGGCAAGGTCGCTTTGCGGCACCTCGCCCTGCACCTTTGCAACATAGGTCTTTGGAATTTCGTTCGAGGGGTGCGTGAGCTTGTGGCTCAAATCGCCGTCATTGGTAATAAGAATCAGCCCTTCGGTGTCATAATCAAGCCTGCCTACGGGAAACAGTCTTTTGTCCTTCAGCTCGCCGATATAGTCCATTACGGTCTTTCTGTCCTTGTCGTCCTTGACGGTGCAAACGCAACCCTTCGGCTTGTTGAGCATAATATATATTTGGCGCGCAACAGGCTGGATCTTTTGACCTTCAACCATCACTGTGTCGTTATACTCGTCGATACTTGTGGCTAAATCCGTAACCGTTTTGTTATTAACCTTGACTTTTCCGTCGGTAATAAGCTGTTCCGACGCTCTTCTGGAGGCTATTCCGCATGAAGCGATATATTTGTTTATTCTCATGTTTGTCCGGTTATCCGAAAATCCTTTTCCAGAAACCCGCTCCTTTTTTGTTTATGTCACCTATACTATAGACATTTTTTGAAAAAAGCAAGCAATCATTGACAAATATTTCAATTTTGCCGGTTATTGCGCCCTTCTTTACGGGCGCTTCCAAACTCCTCGGAACGACGGAATTGACGGCGCAACGCTCGCTGCCGTCCTTCTTCATCGGAATATAAATATCCTCGCCCAGGGCGCACTCGGCGCTACCGGTTACCCCTTGTTTGACAGGTATTTGAGCGATAATATCCCTTGAATCGAGGATTTTTACCATTTCGTATTCTTTATACGCGTTATCCATAAGTCTCATGCACTCCTCAAACATCGGTCCGCAGTTGAGTACCACGCAAACAAGCTCCATGCCGTCCCTTTTGCTGCCGCCGACGAAGCACCTGCCCGCCTTTTTTGTAAAGCCCGTCTTTACTCCTGTGGCGCCGTTGTATGCGCTAAGCAACCTGTTTTTGTTGTGCATAAACCTGACGCTTTCGCCTTGACCGACCGTAATGTTCTTTGTGCCTACTATCTCTGACAGCGCCCGGTTCCGCATAGCCGCCGCGCTGATAAAGGCAAGGTCGTAGGCGCTGGTATAATGGTTGTCGTCGTGAAGTCCGTGAGGATTGACAAAATGCGTATTCACCAGCCCCATGCTCTGCGCCTTTTCATTCATCATATCAATAAAGCCGTCGAGACTTTTCGCGGTATGAATGGCAAGCGTTACGGCAGCGTCATTGCCGCTGCGTAGCATCAGCCCGTAAAGAAGCTCTTTAACGGTGAGCTTCTCGCCCTCTTTCAAGTATATCGAGCTTCCCTCTACACCTACGGCTTTTTTAGGAACTGTGACAACCTCATTGAGAGCGCAGTTTTCTACTACGATACGCGCCGTCATAACCTTCGTAGTACTCGCCATCGGCAGTCTGGCATTGACATTTGACCCGTAAAGCACCCTGTTTGTGGAAATCTCCATAACAATGGCGGACGAGCCTCTGGCAAAAGCGTACTCTTTCTTCTGTATTGAGAAAAAAGAAAAGAGACTTGACAAAAAGATTATTATCGAAGCAACCGCCGCTGCTATTCTTTTGAAATAGTCTTTATCGTTGACTGAAGCAATTCCATCCATCTGTCCGTGCCGTCTCCTTGAACTTTTATCAAAGTTGAATCGCCGCCGCGCACTACCAAAAATGCCAGCGGCGTAACGGTCAATCCGCCGCCGATACCGCCCACAGGCAGCTCCGAGGTTCTGACCTTGTTTGTTCTTCCGTCGAACTCACCGCCCGCCGTAAAAAAGCCTACGCTAACCTTGCTTATCGGAAGAATAAGCGAATCGTCCTGCGCATAAATTGGCTTGCCGACAACGGCGTCTATATCCAGCATGCTTTTAATGCTTTCCATAGCTCTTGACATCATTGCGGTTATTTCTATACTACTCATAAACCTTTTTTAACCTCCTAAACAGCTTTTTGAACTTATTCATTAGTATCTTAAATAATGTAGAAAATATTATTAATAGATTTATTTTGAAATCCAACCGTATTTGAAGGAAAAGGCACTCCTTGTCAAAGGTCGGCAGAACAACGCTAAGGAAAGAGTCGATTTTCTTTGAAAAGGCATAGTAAAGCAGCATAAAAAAGTTATTTACGGCATTGCATACAATACTTGTTTGAAATGCGTCGTCCTTTTTTCCGTATAAAAAAGATACAGTGGCGCGTTTGACGGTGATCTTTGAAAAAACTCTTTTATCAAGCACCAACTCCATTTTCTTATCGTGCTGCTCAACAGTATTTTTTTCGCCTTTAATACCGTCTATTTCCCAACCCTCTAGTCCGGATTCTATGCTGAGCTTGATTGAGAAAACTGCCAGCGTAAAGGTTCCGCCCGCGCGCTTTGAGTTCAGCGACATATAGCTGTTTATTCCCATATTGAAGGGCGTGACAAACAGCAATATCAATGACAGATACACGATAAATAGACTAACCATAGTAATAGTTTGGGATTTTTTGTAAAAGATATTATAAATTCTTTTTTATCTCGAGAGTGAGTGAATTTGGAATGAGCTTCTTAATCTATTCGATGACGACAATATCCTCATCAATAAGAAAATCGGGGATTTCATCTTCGCCCAATTCAAAATCTTCTTCGCCCGAGTCCGATGCCGCAGCCTCGGCAAGTTCCTCTGCTTCTGAAGTGGCGCCCCTGTAGAGGCTTTCGGAAGCCTTGTAATATTTGTCGAAGTTGTTTCTTATCATCTCAAGAAGTTCGTCATAGTCGGGCAGTTCTTTCAAGTCTTTGAGCTTGAAGCGCCGCAAAAACTCGTCTGTTGTGGCGTACAGCAAGGGCTTACCCAGCGTGTCCTTTCTGCCGGCAATGGTGATAAGATTGTATTTCATCAGCATTGAAACAGCGTATTCCGAACTTATACCTCTTATTTCCTCAATTTCCAGCCTTGTTACAGGCTGCTTGTAGGCAATAATCGCCAGACTCTCGAGAAGGGTTTTTGAAAGTTCCTTTTCTTTTATAGGGGTAAGTACGTCGGCAATGGTTTCGCCGTATTGGGGATTTGATTGAAATTCATACTTGTTGTTGTATTGTATTATGATTATGCCCTTAGAGCCGCTATACTCCGTCAAAAGCTCGTCTAAAGCCTCGCGCACTTCGCCGTCTGAATGGTTCTCTTGAAAGACGGACATAATTTCTTCAAAGGTCATACCCTTGCCCGCAGAAAAAAGCAAGGCTTCAATTATACTCTTCAACATCTATCGTCAACTCCTCTTCTTCTACGACCGTATCGTTCTCGGCGTTGTGGCGGATGATTATATCTCCGAAGCCCTCGCCCTGTTCGGCGAGCGCAATTTGCTTACGCAAAATTTCAAGCAACGCAAGAAAGGTATTTATCATCTCCAGCTTGGTGAAATCACGTTCAAAAAGGCTGAAGAAATTCAATGTGCCTTTTTCTCTGATTATTTTGGAAATCTCGAGTATTTTGTCGGAAATGGTGAACCGCTCTTTTATTATGGTCTTCTCTTCTTCGGGTTTGTCCAGGTGCTCTATCCTTTCAAGCAGCATTTTGAAACATTCAATAAGCCTGTCCAGACGGAAATCCTTGACTACCGCGCGATAATCCTTCTCCGTGAACTTAGGCAAGCGATAGAACCTGTGCAACGACTCCATGCCGTGCAATTTCTCGGCGGCGTCCTTGAATTTTTTGTAGGCCTCGATACGCAGAAAAAGGTTCTCTTCCTCTTGCTCAAGGTTTTCGGCATCTTCGTCCATTATGTCGGTTTTTGGCAGGAACTTTGCCGATTTTATGGCGAGCAGAGTAGCTGCAAGCGTAATATATTCGGCTATATATTCATAGTTCATTTCCGTCAGGCTCTGGATATAGGCGACAAACTGGTTTGTGATGTCGGTAATAAATATATCCCTTATATCTATTTTTGCTTCTCTGACCATAGTCAAAAGTAAGTCAAGCGGTCCGTCAAACTCCTGGTTCTCCAGATGATATGTAACCTCGTTTATTGGAGAATAAAGAATGCTATCCATATTCCCTCTCACGCCACCAGCATAATAAGTTTTGAAATCAGTGACGATATTATGCCGAAAATATCAAAATACCAGAGTCCCAGACGGCGAAAGATATTACCGAACAAAATCAAAGCAATTATGCAGTAGAAACCGTATCTGTACATAAAATCTACGTACTTATTGCCGGGCTTGAGAAAAATACTGAGCAATTTGAAGCCGTCAAGCGGATATATGGGCAACATATTGAAAAAAGCCAGCATAAAGTTTATGCCGACAAGATATACGAGATAAAAATACGCCAGCATTTTCAAAATAATGACAATGGCAGGTGAATTCAGGTTGTAAGCGCCGATATACGGCGCGACAATAGATAGCACAAGCAGTCCCAGTCCGCCGATAAGAATATTGGTGACTACGCCGGAAACGGATACCAGCAACATACCTTTCTTATAGCTTTTGAAGTTTCTCGGGTCTACGGGCACGGGTTTTGCCCAGCCGAAGCCGACAAATAGCAGCAAAAGCAAGCCAATAAGGTCAAAATGCGCGACGGGATTCAAGGTCAGTCTGCCGCGGGATTTCGCCGTCATATCCCCGCATTTCATAGCAACGTACCCATGCGAAACCTCATGAAGCACTATGGCTGTAACAGCCGCCAGTATCATGGCAAGCAGCGAAATTAGTATTTCGGAAACATTTGCGTCCGCATTAAAAAACCTTAGAAAGAACATTGCCACCTCAAATTTATCAAATCAATTTATAATAACAAGAAATGCGCTGTTAGTCAAGACAAAACAAGGCTATATGTAACCTGCGGAAAGCAAGGTTGTTTTGCTTTTCCGCATGAAACATAATACAATTTATTTTTTCAAACTCCAGCTTTTCAGCACAAACCGCATTGCATCGAAAAGATTCTGCTTGCATACGTCATGGCGCAAACATAGGTCTGTTATTGCCTTCAGCTTGCCTTCGGCGTCGTATACTTCGGCTTTTCCTATAACGGTATCAGCCTGCAAAGGAGCCTTTAGCCCGTCTTTTAGCATAATCTTGACGTTGGCGGATACCTTTTCGCCCTTCTTGGAAAAGATTTTTAAGTCGCCGCTACTGTATACGTCTACCTCCGTCTGCTTACTTTTTGCTATCTTCAGATTATGCGTTATACTTTCGCCGGCCTTAAATATCACCTTTTGCTCATAATTTGCAAAGGCGAAATTAAAGAGCTCGGACACCTTGCGGAATCTGGTTTTGCTATCCGCGCCGCCCAGCACCGTGGCTATTACTCTCATATCCTTACGCATTGCCGATGCCGAAAGACAGAACATAGCGTCGTTTGTAAAACCCGTTTTGCCGGCGTCACAACCCTGATAAAAGCGTATCAGTTTGTTGGTGTTTACCATTTCGGTCTTTCTTCCGTCGGGGTGGATATAATCCTCTATCCATATCTTTGAATATTCGTAATAATTTTTATACGAAAGCAGTTTTCTCGTCATAATGCTGACGTCTCTTGCCGTCGAAAATTGCTCTCCGCCCGGCAGCCCCGTAGTGTTACAAAATAGCGTGTCACTCATACCAAGCTCTTTAGCGTAAGCGTTCATATCGGAGACAAAACCCTCGATACTGCCGCTGATAGCCTCTCCGAGCGCCACTGCCGCGTCGTTGGCGCTGCATACAACTACGCCTTTTATAAGGTCTTTTACGGCGTACTCCTTGTTTGCATCGAGAAACATTTGCGAGCCGCCCATACCGCTTGCCGTTTCGCTTATCAAAAGCTTTTGATTGACGTCCAGCTTGCCCTCCTCAATCGCCTTAAAAGTCAAGCAAAGAGTCATAATCTTTACCATACTGGCAATAGGACGCCTTTCGCTCTCATTATATTTTGAAAGTACGGTGCCGCTGTCATAATCGACTAAATAATAGCTTTTAACGCCTTCAACGGTGCTTTCAGCAAACGCCGCGCCGCTAAAAGGCACAAAAAACGCCGTCATCAGGCACAAAAGCAATGTAAATATCAGAAATTTTTTCATCATACCACCTCTTGTTTCTATTTTCTGCAAGCAAGGTGGTATTATACTAAAAAATGAGTTTGAGCACGATAACAAAAATAACGTTAAAAACTAAAAATGTCACTACATTTACGGCAAAAAAGCCCGCCACGGTATTGATAAAGGCTTTGCCGGGCGGACAGCAAAGCGGCGCTCTCCGACACCCCGCATAACCAAGTGATAAGTATATACTGCACTGCATACGGAAATAGCATAGCAGCGAGAACAAAAACAGAGGCAACCAGTAAAACACGAAATACACGAACGCAAAGAATCCGTCGCAAATAAAAGACAAAAACAATCCGCTGAATGCAATGCGGAAGAATATCAACAAATATACGAAGTTGCCGAGAAAAACTAAAAAATGCAACCTGATCAGTATGGCAAAAGCATATACAAAGGCAAAAAAGAACGTGCATTTGAGCAAATACCAAAATACGTTGAAGTTGTCTATCTTTATTAAAACAATAATGTTTCCTTGATATTCCACTGCCTTATCTCCAACGTTTACGGACATTAATAAGGCAGAGAACAGACTTGCGCCGAGCGCTATAAGAATGAGCTTGTTTTCTGCGCAAAGCCGCTTGAAATCAATAAATAAATTGAGGACATACCTTTTGATATTTGACAACATAATAAATTATATGTTGAATGGTCGCCGATATTAAAAAAACCGTATTGAATTACGGTTAATTAATGTGTCATTTCGACTTTTCATATGTCATATTTACTTTATATGTCATTTCGGGAGAAATCTCATCCATAGTTTTTCGTTTTTCGTTAATTGTCATTTCGACCGAAGCGTAGCGAAGCGGAGAAATCTCATCCATAGTTTTTCATTCTACTAGTTTTCTATCATCCAATCGATATAGACGCCATAACCTTTCGTAGAGTCATTAAGAAATACGTGTGTGACGGCGCCTATCAGCTTATCATTCTGTATTATAGGCGAACCGCTCATACCCTGCACAATGCCGCCCGTCTTTTCCAGTAGACGTTCGTCGGTAATCCTAAGCACCATACCTTTTTGTCCGGGCGCGCTCTGTTGCACGTTTTTTATTATTTCAATAGCGTATTTCTCAGGCTTGCCACCGTCTATCGTCGTATAAATATACGCTTTTCCCATCTTAACGCTGTTTTTCGTTCCTATTTCAATAGTCTGCAAATCCTTTGCTATATCTTTATCGGCATATCCAAAAATGCCGTAATCGTTATTTTTATCAATGCTGCCTCTGGGTTTACCGCATTTCTCAAAAACACCTTTAAGTTCGCCAGCCTTGCCTTCACTGCCTTTGATGCACCCCACAATCGTGCAACCAAAGATGTTACCTTTTTTATATAAATCTGTTTTTGAATTTGCATTATCATAAATGCGGTGCCCAAGCCCGCCGAACCTGCCGTCAGAGGCTCTCAAATAGGTAAGCGTACCTACTCCGGCTATGTCATTCTTTGCAAGAATACCCAATTTGTATTCCTTCAAAGATAAATCCAAAGAAGGCATTATCTCCGCAGTTCTGTACGTGCTTTCGCGCATATATTCAACTTGAAGGGGTTTATTATCAAAGGTTTTATCGATTACGCGCTTAATGTCTGCGACATTGGATACGCTTACCCCGTTTATCCGAACAATCAAATCACCTATCATCAGCCCTGCTTCCCTTGCCGGACTCCTTACTCCGCCGGGACTGATGACCTCGACATAATCAGTAACTATTATGCCCTCCGAATTGGCGATAACTCCTATCGGAATTCCGCCCAAATATACTTTTTCTTCACTATATACATGTGTCTGTTGCGCATCAAAATCGCTCCCCTCGGCAAATGTATTCTGTCCGACCACAGGAATGAATATAAATGTTAAACATAGAAAAAATAAAATTGCGATGCCAGCTTTCTTCATTTGTTTTCTCCTCGGTTGTTAGTGTGGTTTGCGAAAACTTTATATATTCCGAAATTGCACCTTTGGAACTATTTGTATCGGGGAGATCTACGCAAATGCGTTTATAGAATTTGATGAAATAATATAAATAGTATTCTAATTTAGGTTTACTTTTGTAATACGTAGGGCGTATTATCTTCTATTTTTTGGGCATTTGCAACAATTTATAGTCATCTGCCCATTTTTTTAGCTCTTTAGCATGGCTCAGCCCTATCTCACTGTTTTCGGCGCTGCCGGCAAGGCGCATAAGCTCTGCGTAAGTATTCTGCTCGTCAAGCAATTCAAGGTCGGTAACGGTCTTGCCTTCCTTGACGGATTTTGAAATCAGATAATGGCAGTCGGACATTGACGCCAGCTGAGGAAGGTGTGTCACGGCAATGACTTGCCTTGATACAGCAATATTGTATAGCTTCTTTGCCACTTCTTTGGCGATTTTTCCCGAGATGCCGGTATCAATTTCGTCAAAGACTAGCGTGTCTATATCGTCAATGTCGGCGATGACATTCTTTAGCGCCAGCATAAACCTCGACATTTCGCCGCCGCTGGCTATCTTTGACAAGGGCTTTACGGGTTCGCCTATGTTCGGCGAAAGCAAAAATTCAACTTTGTCGACGCCGCTCGGAGTAAGAGCGGAGAATATCTCTTCTTCACGGTCGGGGAAATCAATTCTAATTTCAAATACTGTATTTTTCATGCCGAGGTCGTCGAGATGGCGAACTATAGCTTTTGAGAAGCTTCTTGCGCTGTCTTTTCTTATGGTGCTGAGCGCTCTCGCCGCATTAGCAAGCTCGTTTTTTACCTTTTTTAACTCGGAATCGAGTTTGCTTATATTAAACTCAGCATTCTCGAGCACGTCAAGCCTTTCCTTTGCCCGGCTAAGATAATTTTCGATGTCTTGAATGGTTTTGCCGTATTTTTTCTTGAGTAAGCGAATCTCTTCGAGTCTTTTTTCGATACGGTCAATATCTAAGGTTTCTATGCCCTCTCCGCTCAATTTGTCGGCGATACTTTGCGATATATCGTCTATTTCGATGCGCGCGCTCTCGAGTCTATCAATAATTCCGGACAAGCTTTCGTCGTATTTTAAGATATATGACAGTTCGGAATATGCTTTTGAAATTTTCGTAGAAGCGCATTCTGTCATTTCTCCGCCCAAACAGTCGCTTGCCGACGTCAACGCGCCGGAGATTTTTTGATAGTTATAATACTTGTTTCTATCGGCAAAAAGTTTTTCTTCTTCGCCTTCTAACGGTTTCGCCTTGGATATTTCGTCAACTTGGTACGAAAGCAGGCTTATTTCGCGGTTTCGGTCTTCCTCATCGCCGAATTTTTGCATATCTTCGCTGATTCGTCTATAGTCTTTCAGCAATGATTGGTATAAATCTCGCTTCGGCGCCGTCAGCGGAGAATAATCGTCGAGCAACTTCAACTGCGTGGAAAGCTTCATCAGCGATTGATGCTCATTCTGCGAGTGTATGTCGACAAGGTTGCCTACAACAGCTCGCAACGTTGCAAGCGTGACGATGCGCCCGTTTATGCGGCATTCGCTCCTGTCCTCTGTCATCATACGGTTAATGATTATATAATCGTCGTTTTCTATGCCGTATTCCTCAAGCACACCGCCAATATCGGGGTTGTTTATGTCAAACACCACCTCTACGCGCGCCGCATTCTCGCCGTGACGAATAAGTGAACGGTCAGCCCTGTCGCCAAGTACGAAATGCAATGAATCTATAATAATGGATTTTCCGGCGCCGGTTTCGCCGCTGAGTATGTTCAGCCCTCGCCCTAAACTTATGGTTAGCTCCTGAATGAGAGCTATATTTTTTATGCTGAGTGAACTAATCATTTTTTTTGCATGAGATTTTTTAAACGGGTTGTTACGCTGTCAACCAAGTCGAGGTTCTTTACTATTACTACCAAATTGTCGTCGCCCGCCAGCGTGCCGACTACGCCCTCAATGTTGAGCTTGTCAATAATTACGCAAGCTGAATTGGCGCTGCCGCTCATTGTTTTTAATACAATAAGGTTCATTGCGGTCTGAATGCTGATGACGGATTCCTTGAAGATATTCAGCAGTCTGGAGTTATGGTCGTTGTTTTGTCCGTAAAGGTATTTGTAGCCCCTTGCCGAAGCGGCTTTGATTAGCCCCAAATCCTTTATGTCGCGTGAAACCGTCGCTTGAGTGACTTGGAAACCGGCTTTGACCAGCTCGCTTGTCAACTCCGCTTGAGTCTCTATGTCCTTGTGTTCGATAAGCTCAAGAATCTTGTCTTGCCTGTCTGTCCGTACCATGCTCACTCCTTATCCGAAAAATTGCAAAAATTTAGCTTTTGGGAGATATTATCAAAAAAATTATACCCCTCGAGCCTTACAAATTTCGCGGTGAGTTCCGATCTTATGATCTCAACGCTCTCCCCGATTTGCATTTCTCCGACATCCTCACCGTCAAGATTTAGATATGCGCAAGGGTCGGCGCGCAAAAGATAGAGCTTTATGACGCTCTTGTTATTTATGACGAAAGGGTACGAGTTAAAAGAATGCGGACAAATGGGCGTCATTATGAACGCGTTTACGTCCGGAGTGACTATGGGGCCTCCGGCGGAAAGCGAATAAGCCGTCGAGCCTGTGGGGGT
>JAQVME010000207.1 GCA_028703745.1 Clostridia bacterium | reverse complement strand
ATCGTACTTATGTATATAATTATCAGCCTCAACCCCGTAGATTATGTCGAGGGCGCCGTGCAGATTACTCCGCTTATTCAAAAGAGTATGTTTTCTTTGGTTACACTTCTACCGGCGGCAGGTATGCTGCTTTCTGTGATACCTATCTTCTTTTACGACCTTATCGGCGAAAAGAAAGAAAAAGTCACCAGGGAGCTTTTTGAGAGAAGGCACCATGCCAATGGAGAAATAGAATAAAAAAGAGGTCTTTCGACCCCTTTAATAAAACCTTTTTTGCCGCATTGGGCATAAACTATATTTTGAAAAACACATTGAATTCGGTATATTCGTTTTGACTGCTGCTGACGTTCATACTGCCACCCAAGCCGTCAACAATAGACTTCGCTATGGCAAGCCCCAACCCGAAGCTTTGAGCGGCGCCTTGCGTATGCGATTCTTCCACCCTGTAGAATCTGTCAAAAATCTTCGGAAGCTTGTCCTGCGGTATGCTTACACCATAGTTGCGCACGGAGAAACGCACCTTTCTTCTTTCGGGCGCAAGGGAAATGTCTATTCTGCCTTTTGGCGGCGTGTATTTTACGGCATTATCTATGAGAATATAAAAAAGCTTTTCGAGACTTTCGGTATCGGCTTTTATAGACAGGTTGGCATCAATACTCTCGTTTATTTCAAAGCCGTTATCAAAGAAAGACGCCTCCATGCTGAGTAGCACGCCTTGAAGAATGTCACTGACATTTATTCGGGAGGTCAGGCTTTGCGCATTGAAATTGTCGGCTTTTGCAAGATCCAGCATGTCGCTTACAAGACTTGACATTCTTTGTGTTTGTGTATGGATATTATTGAACCATTTTTTTTGGTAGTCTACGGTTTCTGAGGGATTTGAGTTAATTATTGACAAGCTGGTAGTTATGACGGTTATAGGCGTTTTTAGCTCGTGCGAAGCGTTTGCGACCAATTCCCTTTGCTTATTGAACGCATTCTCGATAGGCTTCACAGCCCTGTCGGCATACAACCTGCTTACGAAAAACAACGTTGCTAGGCTGAGTACGTATACTCCCAGCAGTATAAAAAGAAGCCCCGTAAGACTGCTTTGCAGCAAAGTATAATCATATATAACGATACGCACGACGTCATAAAATCTGTACAAATCGTAGGCCAAATAGTTCTCGCCGATTTTTAGTTTGCCCTGCGCTTTGGACTGTTCCATTACTCCGTCTACCACCTCGTTGAGAATGTCGCGGGAATAGTAGCTTTCATCGGAGATATAGCCTATTTCTTCGTTCGTGGCGTCTACGAAGATAATTATGCTGTTGGGCTCAAGTCTGTCCGTCTCCACGGAGCTGGGCAGCAGAAAGGAGCTGCTTCGCGCCGCCATAATGGAGCTCTCGAGGCTGTCGTCAACCTGAAAGCTCATTCTGACATAAGCTAAGGCGTACACTGCGCCCAAGAGGGCAAGCACCAGCACGCCGAAAAGCACCATGTTGCTTATAATAATCTTTTTCCGTAGCTTCTTAAACATTGTATTCCAGCTTGTACCCCGCTCCTCTTACTGTAGATATCTCGGTTGTGGCGCCGATAAATAACATCTTCTTGCGTAAAAAAGAAATATATACCTCAATATTGTTGTATTCCGCTTCTGAATCGTAGCCCCAGAGCTTAATTATCAATTCATCCTTCGTAACGACGAATTTCGGTCTTTGCAGAAAATATTTGAGGATTTCGCATTCCTTGAGCGAAACCTTGACCTTCTTGCTGCCGCATACAAGCTCGTACGCCGAAATATTCAGCTCAATGTCGCCGAAAGCAATGACGTCCTCGTTTATACTTTCGGTCTTTCTGCGTATTAGCGCGCGCACTCTTGCCAGCAACTCCGGCGGCGAAAAGGGCTTTGCTAAATAATCGTCAGCGCCGCTGTCCAGCCCCTCCACTTTGTCAAGTATGGCGGTCTTTGCCGTCAAAATAAGTATAGGCGTGGTTATACTGTTTGCACGGAGCGCCTTCAGCACTTCAATGCCGCTTTTTTTCGGCAACATAAGGTCGAGTATGATTATATCATACGTACCGCTGAGTCCGAGGTCCAGCCCGCTTTCGCCGTCATAGACAGCGTCGACTATATACTTCTCTTTCTTAAATATGTGCACGAGCGCATCGCTCAAGTTTTGTTCGTCTTCAATAAGTAATAATTTCATATAAATACCTGCCTGATGTTACATTATAATAATAGCCTTAAAATAACTTTAACTATGTTATATCACGCTCAAAGGTTGTTGAAGGCTTTTATTATAAAATCAACAATAATAGCTTGTTCAAATTTCGAGGAATCTATGGCTAAATGATAGCTGCCCACGTCTCCCCACTCCTTTGATGTATAGTGGTTGTAATAGGCTTTGCGTTTTTTGTCTATCTTCTGTATGCGCGCGGCGGCGTCGCTCTCGTCAATGCCGTTTCTGGCAGCGAGAGCTTTTATTCTGTAGTCCTTTGGCGCATGAATAAAGATGTTAAGAGCTTTGCTACCTTCAAGTATATAATCGGCGCATCTCCCCACAAAAATGGCGCTACCCTTCTTTGCCAGTTCCTTGATTATGTCACTTTGGAGGAAGAAAAGCTGGTCGTTCGTCGTCATATTGAAATAATTCGGCATAATTGCGCCCATCGGTGAAGCGTTGAGCATCAACGCGTGAAAAAAGCTCGCCGTGCCTTTCTCATCAAGCGCTTCAACATATTCTGCGCTTATACCGCTCTTGACCGACGCAAGCTGAATAAGCTCGGAGTCATAACAGGGTATACCCAGACTTTCGGCCAGTTCTTTTCCTATAAGTCTGCCGCCGCTGCCGTATTGCCGTCCTATTGTGATATATTTCATAATTACCTCCTAAAAAAAATATGGGATAATATCTTATTTTTATTATCCCATATTTTACCTGATTAATCAAATAGTAATTTTATTGGATGAAGAACCCGTACTGTTGAGTAGACGTGGTGCCGTTGATGACGACGAGGGCGGAGGCTTCGATTTCGTTTTGGAAGACCATGCCCGTGCTGAGGACGGCGCCTGCGATGGTGCCGGCGGTTACCGAGCCGCCGT
>JAQVME010000017.1 GCA_028703745.1 Clostridia bacterium | reverse complement strand
CTTCGGTCAACCCTGCTATCTCGAACCTGGCTCTGGCAACTTTGGTGACGGGGGTGTCGCCTTATCATACGGGTATTACCGAAAGGGGAATCAAGGCTCCGGCACAACAGGATATCTTTGCGTACGCCGCCCAAAAAGGCAAAAGCGTCAGCTATATCGAGGGCAACGGCAATCTTATATTGACAAGCGTTGAGCCTGTCTTGAACCTTCCCGATGCCGAGGGCTATACGGATAATAACGTGTATAATTCAGCCGTTGACGCGCTTGAGGAGACGGATTTTCTCTTTGTGCATTTCCATGGCATCGATGACGTAAACCACGAATATTCGCCGCTCAGCGTGGAAGCAAAAACCAAAATACTTGAGGTGGAGGGCTATATCGAGAGCTTGGTTGAGGACTTTGACGGCACGGTCATAATTGTTCCCGACCATGGCTCGGTGACCGTAACAAACGGAGACAAAACAGAGGGCAAGCACGGCTTGTTCTTGAATGGCGATATGTTCGTGCCGTATTATGTAATAACCCGGGAGTCCGCATGAAAAAAATATTAAAAAAACAAACGGTTATTGCCATAATAATAATTGCTACCCTAGCGGTGGCTTTCGGCGCGCTGCTTGCCGTTTATCTTGTAGAGAACAGAGAGAACAGGGAGATATACGAGGAGCAAAAAATAAGGGTTCTCGTAGGCGAACGGCTTCTTGGAGAGTACACGTACGACGAGCTGAGCGCATTAAGCACCGAAGAAGAATTCCGCGCGGTTTATAAGCCCAGCGGTAAGCCGGCTATCGAGCGCTCTTACAGCGGTATTGCCCTAAAAAAGCTGCTTCAAGCAATGCAAATCGATGTTTCTGACATGCAGTATGTCAGCTTCAAGGCGTCCGACGGCAGACAGATGCTTTATACCGCGGCAGATGTGCTTGAAGACGGCAACGTTTATATTGCCAATAAAGTTGAAGGCGAATATTTCAATAAGGGTATTGACCCTCTGGCATATAACAAGCCTCAGGAGGACGGCGGACCTTATGTCGTCATAAAAGCCAATGACAGTGTCAGCCAAAACAGAGTAAAGCTTTTGGTGGAAATATGCGTGACATAATTGTTGAGGCGCAAAACCTGTGCGTCGGCTTCGGAGAAAAAAAGCTTTTTCGCAAGTTAAACTTTTCCATAGAAAAAAACACCATCATGGGCATAAAAGGCAAAAACGGCGCAGGAAAAACTACGCTTTGCCTTGCGCTCGCCGGCATAGAAACGCAGGCGGAAATAAGCGGAAGTATCTTATACGGAGGCAAAGCAGTCAGACTGCTTTCCATTGCAGAACGGGCAAGGAGTGTGGGCATAATCTTTCAGTCGCCCGACAGCCGGCTGTTTTCTCCTGTAGTGGAGGACGAAATAGCCTTTGCTCCGGAAAACCTTTGCTTGGCGCGCGGCGATATTAACTCCCGAATTGAATTTGCGCTGGAGTTGTGCGGAATAAGCCATCTCCGCCACAGCCGCACGAACACACTTTCGGGCGGGGAGAAACAGCTTGTTGCCATTGCTTCGGTGCTTTCTATGAAGCCCGAGCTTATTATTGCCGACGAGATATTTGCATCTCTCGACAGCGGGGGCAGAATACGCATCTTCCGCGCGTTGCAGGACTACGCTGCGATGGGCAGCGTGCTTATGGTGTCGCATTCGAAAGAGGAACTGTCTTTATGCGGTGGCGGCGTAATCGAATTGGAGGCGTATGAAGATTGAATTGAGGGGCGTATGTTTCGGTTATAATAACAAAAATCCGCTTATCGATGACTTCAATTGCACCTTCGAAAGCGGCAAATGCTATTGTTTGAAAGGCAGAAACGGCTGCGGAAAGACCACTCTAACGAAGCTTATTTTGCGTCTTTTGGTTGCCCAAAGCGGCGAAATAGTAATCGATAACGAGAACATTAAGAAAATGAGCGTAGCAGAAATATCCCAAAATGTGGGATACCTTTTTCAAAATCCGGAGTTGCAGTTGTTTGCTCCCACGGTAAAGGAAGAGCTTAGTTTTCCCTTTGAGCTCAACAAGACGTTGACGCAAGAAACCGAGGTCAGGATTGAAGAAACGTTGAGGCAGTTCGGGCTGACAGAGTTAAAAAACTCCTTTCCGCTTTTGCTGAGCGGCGGAGAAAAACAAAGACTGGCGCTGGCGACTATATTCGTGAGAGACATAAAGTTTCTTATTCTTGACGAGCCCTCATCGTCAATTGATTGTGAGGGCAAGCAATTCCTTTCGGAACTGATAGCCGATTTTGTAAGGAGCGGAGGAGGCGTGCTGGTAATAAGCCACGACGAGGAGTTTGTTGCGCTGTTGGACAATCCGGAGATGCTGTGGCTGGGGGAGGCAGAATGAAAACCGACCCGAGAACTAAATTGCTGCTTATTGTTTGTCTGTCGACGCTTGCCGTCATTGCCGTGGATATAATCTATTTATCAATAATTTTTTGCGTAGCGGCGGCTGTTAACGCGCTATTGGGAACAAATATAATAAAAGTTCTTCCAAAGATGCGTTTTTTGCTTTCAGTCATAGTATTTATCAGCGTGGCGCAAAGCCTTACCGTCAAGGGAGGCGCGCCGCTCTTGTATATTAAGAACATCGTTTTTGTGTCAACCGCAGGGTTGCTTTACGGCGGCGAGTTCGCCCTTAGAATGAGCATTGTCATCTTGTCCTCTCTTATCGCGCTGTCAACAGGCAGCAGGGATATGATAGACGGTTTAATAAAAATGAGAATACCGTATGAAATCGCCTTTATGGTCAGCATAACGCTGAGATTTTTGCCGGTATTCCGAGACGAATTCTCGAACCGTCTCAACGCCCTGCGTTTGAGGGGATTCGACTTAAAAAAAGCCGCGTTGGGTAAAAAGCTTAAGATATATTCCTATCTCCTCGCGCCGGCGGTGTCGGGCAGCATAATAAGGAGCCGCGAGCTTGCGGAATCCATAGAATCAAGAGGCTTCCGCGCTTTTGGCAAGCGTACGTCGCTTAGAGATTTGACATTGAAGAGCGCGGATTATTTTGTTATAATATTGACATTGGCATGCGCCGGCGGCTTCGCCGCGTTTATGTATATAAAAGGAGCGTTATTATGAAAGTATTTACCGTGCTGGGTCTATCGTCGAGCGGAAAGACCACTACGATTGAAAAGCTAATAGTTGAGCTGAAAAGCAGGGGCTATTCCGTGGGCACCGTCAAAGAAATACATTATGAGGCT
Source organism: Clostridia bacterium (assembly GCA_028703745.1). Classification (GTDB taxonomy): domain Bacteria; phylum Bacillota; class Clostridia; order Christensenellales; family DTU072; genus DTU072. The sequence goes on along the minus strand of JAQVME010000017.1, from coordinate 9,361 downwards.
TTCGCTATTGACAGCGAAGGCAAAAACACCTGGCGGCACAGAAAGGCGGGTGCGGCAACAGTGACGGCTAGGAGTATGCGGGAAACGGATATTTTATACGAGGGCAAGTTGCCGATTTACGAAGTTCTCGCGCATTACAAAGAGGATTACGTTATTTTAGAGGGAGTCAGAGACGCCGTAGCGCCCGAGCTTGCGGTTTGCGCAGAGGATGCCCTCCCTGCGGTATCTCCGCTTACTATCGCCATTACAGGGCGATACGCCAACAACCATAGCGGCGAATATGAGGGCGTGCCCGTAATAAACGGAGTTGCCGATACGGCAAGGCTTGTTGACCTCATAGAACAAAAGGTTCCGGACTTGATGTACGATATGGAAAGGGAGTGCTGCTCGCTGTGCGGCAGCGATTGCAGGGAGTTTCTTGCGAAGGTATTGAAAGGCGAGAAAGATATACTGGAATGCGCAATAAGGAAACCCAAAATTGCACTTACGGTCGGCGGCGAAAAGGTGCCCATGGTGCCCTTCGTCGAAAAGCTGCTCCGCAACGCTGTTTTGGGAGTAGTAAAGGAGCTAAAGGGCTACAAGGAAGGCGCAGAAATAACCGTAAGATTGCGATGAAAGAAAAAACCATTGATACTTTCAAAAGCAAAAAAAACCGCGTCTGTCTTGTGCAGACCCGGCGGGGATTGCTAATAAAAAAAGTATTTCAAGATAAAAAAAGTTTTTATACCGAAAGGCGGGAGCTTAGACTGCTGAAGGGACTGAGGGTGCCCATTGTCGTGCGCGCAACGCGAAATACTCTTTACATTACTTATATTGAAGGAAGACTGTTGCTTGACGAGTTCCTTGAACGTGAGAGCGCGGACATGCCGCAGCTTGCTTGTAGCCTCGCAGCTTTCATTTTGTCCTTTTACCGCCGGCGAGGCGTTGCGCCGTCAGACGTCACTTTCAGGAATTTCATCGTAAAAGAAAATTGTTGTTACGGCATAGACTTTGAGGAACCTTCTGAAGGCGGAAAGGAGCGGTGTGTCGCAAGACTGATAGGCTTTTGCTATCTGTATGATACAGCGGCAGACAAAAAAACAGCATTTTGCGCAGCGCTTTTGCAGGCAATGGGATTTGGTGTTGAAGCAGTATATGACCAAGCTATCGGTTATATCAGTATGCTTTGTGAAAGAAGGAAAATAATTTTTGACGAGGAATCGACCGGAGTGTTTCTAAACGGTCTGAAGAGCTTGTGAATTTTTGCCGTACCATACTATAATGGCGTTAATGGCGTTTATTACTGCGTTTGAGGTATAGGTCGCGCCGGTAACATAGATTATATCTATGCCTTCAGAGGGGCGGCTTGCTCCCGCGAGCGTGACGCCTTCCGAAACGTCGATGTCCGTGAATTGAGAAAGGTACGCTTCGTTGAAGGCTTTGGTGCCGATATTCTCGGTTTCTTTTATGTTCAATGCTTTGATGTCGGAAATTTCGACGCCCTCGAGCAGAACGACAAGCTCAACTTCCCCGTTGTAACCGCCCTGCGTGACGGTGTATATTACGGTTTTATCTTGGTTCCGAAACACCTTTTTAATTTCTGATTTTGCGCCGATGTTACTTTCGAAGGCGGAAATGTCGACGGCGGAATAGCCTTCGGGAGAGTCTACTGCCGCGACAATATCGCGCTCCTCAAGCGGCTTGTCGCTGCACGCAAACATAAATACCGTCAAGCACGTCAAAATAATGATTGCCGTTAAACTTCTTTTTGTCATAATATTTATTATAACATTTATAATGTAAATATATAATTAAATATTGATTTTTATAAAATATAATTAAAATAATATTTTTATTTAAGATTTTATTAAAATAAGTATTGTATTATATTTATTCTTATGGTATAATCCAATTAAATATTTTCATCATTAAGGAGGAATATACGATGGAAATCAAGTATAGCATAGCAAAGCATTTGGGCGTAATATCCGAAGGCGACAAAGGATGGAAGAAAGAACTAAATTTGGTCAGCTGGAATGACGGCGAGCCAAAGTACGACGTGAGAGACTGGAACGAGTCTCATGAGAGAATGGGCAAGGGCACGACCTTCACGGTATCCGAACTCGAGAATCTCAAAGCATTGTTGAACAAGCTGGATATTTAATTCGATTTTGTCGATTGAATATTCCATCTAAAGTACATTTAATTTCTTAACAAAAATTAAGATAAGCTTGCCTTATCTTTTTTTTCTGCGTTTTGTTGCAAAAAATACCTTTCGGGGGAGTTTTTGGATAAAATGTTGTTATTATGCGCTTTAACTAATTAAATTGGTTTGACAATGGTTTTATGCGGTGATAAAATGTCTGGGTAAAAACGGAAAATAGCATCTTTTACGACACGAAATAACAATTTCTGCAGGGGTGACAGCGGTATAATGTCATTGTCATTCGGAGGAAAATGGGAAAAGTAAACAAAATCTATATATTGATAGAGGCTGCCGTCATGGCGGCGCTGGCAATTAGTGCGGCCGTTTTTGTCATTGTATTTTATTATGATTTAAGAATAATTGCCACGGGCGTTAGTATTTTTTTTGCTGTGTTTGTCGTAATAAAAGTCCTTTTCCTTTTTTTCATATATAACAACAATTATATACTTTTAAACAACGAAGAGCTTATCAACAACATTTCCGACTCAATTTCCGGCGGCAAGGTGAGATTCCGTCTCGACGATGGGCTCACACTGATTTATGCCAGCCCAAAGTTTCTTACCTTCACCGGCTACTCTCGCGAAGAGATAAAACAAAAATTCCAAGATAAATACATTAATATGGTAGAAGAAAGCTACCGGCTGAACGTGCTTAATGTGCTTAAGCATCAATCCATAGAAACAAGCAAGTCCCAGATATTCTACAAGCTTACATGCGCCGGAGGCAGCAAAGAAGTAATAAATATGTACGCGCTCATGTCCGGCAAAAAGGTTGCGCAGAATTTTCTTATTGATCCGTCTTCAATAAAACACCTTCAAACGGAGAAGGACATTGATGCGGAGAGGTACAGAATAGTTGCGGAGCAGTCCGAAAGCATCATATTCGATTTCAACAACGTTGACAAAACGATATATATCAATTCTTATTTCAAAGACAAATTCGGTTATGAGCCGCAAGGCAATCTCTTTGAATTTATAAAGACGGAAAAGATTGTTTTCGATGAAGACATGGACAGATTTATGCAGCTTTCGGTGTGCGATAGGGACTACAACGAGATAGAAGTGCGGCTCAAAAAGCTGAACGGCGAATATATATGGTGCAAGCTGAGAATAACCACATTGCGCAATGAAGAAAAGCAACCCATTAGACTAATCGGCAAAATAATTGACGTTGACGAGTCGCGCAAGGAGAAACAGAAGCTCATCGAAAAAGCGCGCCGAGACGATATGACGGGTATGTACAACAAGCTGAGCACCGAGCAATTCATTACCTCTGCCATTCAAGAGGGCACGAGAACGGGGCTCTCAGCGTTTTTGCTTTTTGACATCGACAATTTCAAACAAATAAATGACAAATTCGGGCATATGCAAGGCGACGCAGTACTATATCAAATATGTGACGACTTGCGGCTGATTTTCCGCTCCACTGATATTCTGGGCAGGATAGGCGGCGACGAATTCGTAGTCTTCATAAGGAATATTAGCAGTGAGGAGCACGCTATCAAGAAGGCGCGGGACATTTTAGACTTGATAGAAAACAAGTATAGCGAAGAAAAAGACGGCTTTGTAGTGTCCGTCAGCGTGGGAATTTCTTTCTTTGAAAAGGATGGAAATACCTATAAAGAGCTGTTTGTTAAAGCCGACAAAGCACTGTATGAGGCAAAGAATAAGGGCAAAAACACCTTTGAGGTTTATAACCCGTCATAAAAAAGCGCTTTGCATTGCTTGCCTTTTGTGTTAGAATAATTTTGCGGGCAGTCCTCGCAAAAAGGTAAGCAACGATTGAAAAAACATATTTTCAGGTTGATATTAGTATTTATTATTATTCTATTGGCGGTGGCTTCGGTGACGCTGGTTTATGCCACGTATTTTGACCTGAACATAAAAGAGCATTACCGTGAGCTTCACGGCTTTTCCATGCAGAATGCGGGAGCGGAGTTCAACGGCGAGCTCGACGGGGCTTTTGAAGCGCTTGTTACGGCTCACTCCGGCGGCGTTATTCCCGAAGGTTATTATGCAAGAGGCATATTGCCACAGGAAGGCGGATTGATATTATTCACGGCTGAAGGCTCGACTTCAGCGGAGATTTCGGAAGCTGATAGAGGCAGAATACATTACGCGCAAAAAAGCGTATCCATGCTTACTCTGTCCGATGAGAGCTACGTTGTTTTTGCGCAACAAACCGAGACCGGCTACAACCTGCTGATACGCCGCTACGATGAATTTGTAGAAAGCGTAGGCGTGTTCGAGCTTGAGAATGTTTTGCTCTGCAATGCCGACGGTCTTATTATTACTGCCGCAAAGGCGGTGAATCAGGGCAATCTGTATCAGATGGTTGCCCACGAGGTGTTTGGGGATATCGCGGACAGCAAAGGTATTTTCGTCGAAATAAGCGGAAGAAACAAATATCTTACGGCAAAAAAGCTGAATTTGGCGGATTATTATATTATAGGATATACAGACTCTCAGACTATGTCGGCGTTCATTGTAGAAGAAAAACGCAACAACATCTTTTTTGTGGCGGCGGCGGCGGTGGTATCTTTCCTAGGCGCGTTTTTTATCATACTGTTCTATTCGGTGCAGAACAACAGGAATCTTATCGGATCATTCACGCGAGGGAAGTACTGTATCTTTATAGATAAGTATGGCAAGATTTTGTACCGCAACAGAAAGTTCAAGCAGGAATTCAACCATACGGAGATAGTATCATATACTGTTGACAACAACGAAAAGCTCCAAAAGGCGCTGATTAGCAACGGGGACGTCACACTCAAGCTCAAAAACAGAAAAGGAGATTTCAGGTTTATCAGGTTGCTTACGGCAAGAACAATGGTAGGTTTTCGTATGCTGGGGACGGACATTACGGAAATAATGAACGATTATTATAAGTCAAAATACGACGCAGAATGTGATAGGCTGACGGGATTGCCGGCAATGACGCTTTTTGAACGGGAGTATGAGAGCGTTTTGAAAAACGACCTCAATGAAAGAGCCTGCGTAGCTATGCTGGAAGTCACCGACAGCGCAAAGTACTGCGCTATGTTCGGCGCAAGATTTTACGGCGAGGTGCTGAAGGTTTTTGCCAAGAGGCTATCGGATATTTTCAAAAACGCCGTATACAAGGATGCGGAGTATTTTATTATTTTTACTGCCAGCGCGGCAGAAACGGACTATATCGTGATGGAAAGCGACAAATACCTTGCCCTTCTGAACGAGCCCATAACCGTGGGCAACAGCAGCATCAGGCTGAATATAAAAATGGGGCTGTCCAAGACGTTTTATCCGAGAGACCGCCGCACCTTAGAGATACCGATGTTACAGGCAAAACAAATGTTGCACACCATAAAAAATATTGAGAACAAAAAATGGGGTGTTTTCTTCGACGCAATACTGAAGAACGACCTTGCCGTATACGAGTCGAAGCAAGCCATTCTTGATTTGATAGAGAAAAACGAGCTTACTCTGTTTTTCCAACCGCAGTATTCGGTATCAAAGGACAGGATAATAGGCTTTGAAGGACTGGCAAGAATAACCAAAAGAATGAATATCTCCGTAAAAGAGCTTATTGAGCTTGCCGAAAAGAACGGCAGCATAATAGAAATAGGAGAACAGGTTTATCGCAAAGCCATGGACTTCGCTGCAGAGCTCGCGGGAGAGGACGTCTCCGTATCTCTGAACGTGTCCCCCGTGCAGCTTATGCAGGAGGGCTTCATAGAGAAATTCCTTGCTGAGTACCGCAAATACAAGCTAAGGAAGGGCAGCTTGGCTATTGAAATCACGGAATCCTTCCTTATGTCCTCGTTTAACAATATCATTGTCAAACTTGATATGCTTGACAAGGAAGGCATAGCAATACATCTGGACGATTTTGGCATGGAGTATTCCTCAATGCTGTATCTAAAAAAACTACCCGTAAACGCCGTAAAGATAGATAGAGAATTTGTCAAGGATATAGACACCAATTCCTATAGTATGCTTATAACGAGCACCTTCGTCGGCTTGGCGGATAGCTTGGGGCTGCGCTGTATAGCCGAAGGCGTGGAGACAAAGGAACAGCTGGATGCGCTAAAAGGCACAAAATGCGATATTATTCAAGGCTATTATATAAGTAAAGCCGTCCCCAAAGAGGAAGCCGTCAGGCTTTATAACGAATATAAAAAGAGAGGCAAAAAATGATCAACCCAATGACCTGCGGCGCGCTCAACCTCGACCAGCCGACGATAGTCCTTTTTACCGCAATGCTTATCGCGGTCAGCCTTGTGCTACTGTTTTTTATTGTTAAATCGGTATTTAAGGAGCGTAATAGATGGTCTGAAATAAAAGGTGACAAGCAAGCCGTTGCCGGCGAGGCTTTTGACGAATTCGTCAGAAAGAGAATCCAAATGAGCAAAAAGACGACTTTCACGCTGTTTCTTATTGAGATCAGCGACAGTCAGTCGCTGATAAAAGGCTTTGGAGAACAACAGTACGATAACGCAGTTGACATAATGCTTAGCAACATAAAACTGCTATTTAACAACAACATAAAAATAGGCAAGGACAGGGACAGCGTACTCATCTATTTGAAGGGCGCCCTTTCAGTCAAAAACCTCAACCAGTTATGTAACATGTTGCTTGCGGAAACACAGAAAAGCATCCTCGTCGCCGGCACGCTAAAAATGGATCTCGACGTAAATGTTGCCGTGGCTTCGTACCCCCAAAGCGGACAGTGCGTAGAGGTTCTTAAACAGAACCTTCAATTGGCGCTGGTAGCCTCAAAGCGCAGGGGCATAAACAGGTTCGCCGTTTACGACCAAAATATCTCCAACAAAGAGACCGAAGAATACAAGAGCTATGTAGAGATAAAGAACGCCATAGAGAACAAGGAATTCACTCTGTACTATCAGCCTATAGTTGATCTTGTCAGCCTTGAGGTTTTTGGAGCGGAATCGCTGCTACGCTGGAACCACAGAGAAAAAGGGGTGTTGCCGCCCAGCAAATTTCTGGACATTATGGAGCATACAGGCGACATCAACTGGGTAGGCTTCTGGGCGCTTGAGCAGCTGATTAAACAATCGTTGCTGTGGAAAGCCCAGTATCCCGACCGCAAGCTTCTCCTGAGCCTAAATCTGTCGCCCAAACAGCTTATGAACCCGCAGCTTGCCGACGAGCTTCGCAGAATAATAAAAAAGCATCGCATAAACACGTCGGATTTTTGTATGGAGATAGTAGAGTTTGCTTTGTTCGATAGCGTCGAAGAAATAAACGGAAATCTTCTCAAGTTGCGGCAGATGGGCTTCCGCATCGCCATAGACAATTATGGATTGGAATTCTCCTCTTTGAACAGAATTGAAAAAACCTGCATAGATATAATTAAGCTGAACAGAAACTTCATAAAACAGACCAAAGAGAACGAGATGTCCCTTCAAATAATTAAGATGCTGATATCCTACGCGCAAGAAAAGGATATTACTATTGTTGCGGAGGGTATTGAGAATGTAGAGGTTTTGGAATATGTCAAATCTCTCGGCATAAAATATGGACAGGGCTTCTTTTTTGCAAAGCCCGGCAATCCGAAGGAGCTAATAAACGCCGTTATTCTTACACCTTGGCAATAAAGTTGTAAAAAACTGCAAAAAATATCTTTGTAAATTTGTTGACAAAAGATTTTTGCGATGATATAGTGTAAACATAGAAATGTAAAAAGTAAAGTTGTCGCGAGACAATGACACAAAGCTATAGGGCCTCTCTGAGGTAGCCAGTTGCCATTCACCTGTATGTATGAACAGGAGAGTGGCTTTTTTATTTAGGAGATACGGCTTGGCAAAAACGGTAACGAAGTATTACGGGATAGCAAAAAAAAAGAAGATTGCCAATATGATTATATCAATCACCGCAATGCTGTCCATAATAATAGTGCTAGTTACCATCTACGGCCAAAACGTGGGTAACTTTGTAATCGGAGTGGAATCGAACGTGAGAGTATCGCTGTCACTTTCGGAAGACAGGGACTTTCGGTCACCATCTTCAAGGCTTACGGCTCCCGGACTGAGAGAGCAGACTCATGCGACGCTGTCCGATATACCCGAGGATATCGATACGGGAGACGGCGAGAAGAATGACGACGAGAAAAAAAGATATTTTGCTTATTCGTTTTACGTCAAGAACAGCTCCTCGGTAATACTCGATTATGACGTCGAAATAGTGCTGAAGAAGAGCACGAAAGGTTCGGAATCGGCAATAAGGGTGATGGTCATAAAGAATGATATCTCAAACATCTACGCCATGCCGAAGGAATACCCCGAAGATCAGATAGGCAAGCCCGAAGACCACGTAGGAACGGGCATAGAGGTTCCTTACATTACTACCCCGTTCGCATCGCTGACAACCATCATGCAGCAACGTCAGAGGAACTTCGAGAAAGAGGCCGTAAACAAATATACCGTTGTGATGTGGCTTGAGGGCTGGGACCGCGAATGCGTGGACGAAATAAAGGGCGGCATCATCAGAATGGAAATGAACTTTAAAGCAATATATTAAAAACAAAAAAACAAATCTAAAATCTGGAGGATTACAATGAAAACAGCAACAAAAAAATTGTTAATATCAGTTATGATATTAGCGGTGGCCGTATCGCTTGCGGCAACATCAACCTTCGCCTGGTTCACTATGAACAATGAACCCGAGGTACAAGGCTTCGACGTCAACGTAACAACTCAGGACGGCTTATACATATCCTTGACGCCTGCTACCGGCACCGACCCTGCCGACGTTACAACGGGACTTGCCGGAACGTTTAAGTCCTACGTTACCGCCGACGAAATAGTCGCCGCAATGCTTGCCTACAATGACGCTGCGTTTGCCGACGAAGGAGTTCTCAAGGCGCTTTCTCACGCCACGACCGCCAACGGAAACACCTTTGCCGTTCCCGCCAACATCATCACGGCCGCCGGAGACACCACTCATTATACATTCAGACTGTATTTCTTCTCCAATAATGAATACCAGGTCGCTTTGAAGGCTTCGGAATCCTCCGTAACTTCGACTCCCGGCACCAAGCCTTATGTCGACGCCTGGAAAGAAATAGTCTTGAACAGCACAACTGCAGGCTTTTATCCTCACGAAGATAACGTAGAGACCGACGACAACAATATCGCCATCGGCTCTGACATAGTAGTGCACGCCAAGGACGCCGTAC
>JAQVME010000206.1 GCA_028703745.1 Clostridia bacterium | reverse complement strand
GTGTGCTCTTCCGATCTCAACGGGTGCAAACATAAGCGCTTGTGACCGTGCCTTTCTCATTGACTATATCCGTTTTGTGGACGTTGGCGCCCCAGGTTCTTCTGGATTTTCTATTGCTATGGCTTACTTTATTGCCGCTCATTGCGCCCTTTCCGCAAACACTGCATACTCTTGACATATTGTTACCTCCTGAATTAAAGACCTTGTAATTATACAATGTAAAGCGGAGTTTGGCAACAGTTTTCAGGTTAATTTTCCAATTTACTTGCAAAAATGTTCAGCTTATATTATTATATATTAGTAAAACTATAACAAAAAATTAGAAGGAAGGAATATGGCACTAAAAACCTCGAACATATACGGCGACATAACCATAGCTGACGATGCGGTAGCTATCGTAGTCAGCCGTGTTGCGCGAGAGTGTTACGGCGTTGCCGATCTGGTCAGCAGAAGGCTTACCGACAGCATTCTTTCCATTCTCAACAAAGAATCGGTCACCAAAGGCGCAAAATTAGTAACCGTCGATAACAGAATATTTATTGACTTATATATTTTGTTAAAAGCGGGTTTGAATAAAGAAGCCGTCGTAAGCTCCCTTGTTTCCACGGTAAAATACCACGTAGAGCATTTTACCGGTATGAGAGTCAAGGAAGTAAACGTGCACGTGCTGGGCGTAAAGCTTTAACAAGGGCTTACGCCGACATTTGAGAGGAAAAATGATAACAAATATAGACAACAAGCTCCTTCGGGAGATGATATTCGGCGCACGGCAGGGCCTTGACATTAATAAGCAGTATGTCGATAGTCTGAACGTGTTCCCCGTGCCTGACGGCGATACGGGCACGAATATGAGCCTGACGATGGCTTCCACCGTAAAAGAAACGGAGTTTGAGACCTCCGACAATATGGCGGACATCATAAAGGCTTTTTCGAGAGGCGCGCTGAAAGGGGCGAGAGGCAACAGCGGAGTAATTTTGTCGCAGATTTTCAAGGGAATAGCCGAAATAATCTCGCAAGCTAAGGTCATAAACACAAAAACCTTTGCCAAAGCGCTCGAGAACGGCTCGAACAGGGCTTACGACGCAGTCACGCACCCCAAGGAAGGAACGATACTTACCGTCATAAGAATGATAGGCGACTATGCCAACAAAATAGCCGCGCGAAATGCCGACTTCATCGACTTTTTTCAAAAAATAATAAAAAAAGGCGAGCAAGTGCTTGCCGAAACCCCCGAAATGCTTCCCGTGCTCAAGAAGGCCGGCGTTGTTGACGCAGGCGGGCAGGGGCTTATTTATATTCTTACGGGAATGTATTATAAGCTTGCCGGCATAGAGATAACGCAATCCATTGATGAGAAAGACGCCGCCGAAACCCCCAAACAGGTGTATTTCGAGGCCGACATTCACGATCTTGAAGAAATAAAATTCGGTTACTGCACGGAATTCTTCATCATCAATTTGAAAAGCCGTATTACTACCGCCGACATAGACAAGCTAAGAGACAAGCTGAACGAGATAGGAGACTGCGTCATAGTCGTGGGCGACCTTCAGCTTGTCAAGGTACACGTTCACACTAACGAACCGCATAAGGCGCTGGGCTATGCGCTGGCGCTGGGCGAACTTGACAAGCCAAAAATAGAGAACATGTTCGAACAGAACAGAGCGTTGCTGAAGGCGAGAGAGAAACAAGCGAGGAAGCCGCAAGGTATGGTATCAATCAGTTGCGGCGACGGCTTCAAAACTCTATTCGGAGAACTCGGCGCTGACGCCGTGCTCGAGGGCGGACAGACCATGAACCCCAGCGTATCGGATATCGTAGAAATAGTTAATTCTGTTGCCGCGGATACAGTTTTTGTGCTTCCAAACAACAAGAACATTATTCTTGCATGCGAGCAAGCCAAAGAACTCACTAAGAATACTTTGGTGGTTATTGCTACTTTGAATGTACCTATGGGCGTTGGGGCGGCTATGGCGTTTGACCCCGATTTTTCTGTTGATGATAATACCCGAGCCATGCAAAAGGCTGCCACCGCAATAACGTGTCTGCAAGTAACGCACGCAGTGCGCGATACGGAGATGGACGGCTTTAATCTTCATAGCGGAGATATTATCGGTATAGGTCACGGCATTGTGGCGCAAGGCTCTGACGTCAACGTCGTAGCGCAACAGGCGATTTGCGCATCCGTTACGCCTTCTCATACGACAATGACTCTTTATTACGGCAAGGACGTCACCGGAGAGGTTGCGGCGGCGCTTCAGGATACTTTGATGGGCGTCTATCCCGATATGGACGTAATAGCCGTTTGCGGAGGGCAGCCGCATTATTTCTATCTCATTAGTTTAGAATAATGCTTACCCGCATAAAAGGCATCGGAGAGAAGACCAAACAAAAATATAACAAGCTGGGTATTTTCACACCCTACGACCTGTTGTTTACCCTTCCAAGCAATTATGCCGACTTGTCTGAGGCAGGCGGAGAAGTTCGAGAGGGGATCTACTGCAAAACCGACGTGACCGTCGAAAAGCTCAGACCTCCGTTCAGAAAGGGGCGGCTGCAAGTTTTCCGGCTTTCCGGCATATGTCCGCAAGGCAGAATCAGCATCCTTTGGTTCAATCAAAATTATGTAGTAAAAAGCGTTGCCGTAGGCGACGTTATCACGGTTTTTGGCAAGCTGTCTTCAGACGAGGACGGGTTGCGGTTTGTCAATCCGCTTTTTGAAAAAAAGACGGAGAGCAGCCGATTTGAAGGCATTAAATCAATTTACAGAACAAAAGGTCTTGTATCCCAAAGGCAGTATTCGGAGGCGGTAAAAAGCGCTCTCTCGCTGAAGTTGCCTTTCAGCAGCGTAATTGACGAAAAGGCAGAGAAAGATTTTCTTTTGACGCCCCTGACAGAGGCTTTGGAACAAGCGCATTTTCCGTCGACAATGCTGTCCGCGAAAAAAGCCGCAGACAGAATAATGCTTGAAGGCGTGACAAAAAGATTGTTGGCATTTCGGCTGGCTAAGGAGTCGCAAACTAAGCCCAGAGAATACAAAGCCGTTGATTTGCAGCCTATTATCAAAAAAATAGGCTTTGAGCTGTCGACGTCGCAGCAAAGCGCCATAAAAGGGCTGTTGGACAAGTTGCGCGGGCAT
>JAQVME010000205.1 GCA_028703745.1 Clostridia bacterium | reverse complement strand
GCTAACTGTAGTAATAGCTGCTTATCAGCATCGTTCCTTGGCCAGCCCGGCACAAGCTGCGCGCCGCTGACCCCGTAAGGCACTATTTCTTCCCAAATCATAGCCTTTGCCATAAGACTATTGTTGGCTTTGACGATATCGTCGGACGTCTCATGCTCCGGGAAGTTTATTGCAAGCACGGCATTGTAGCGGTTAGTAAGTAGCTCTTGTCCCGTCAAGCTGACCTGCGAATACAGTGTGTCGTAAGCGCCTGCCCTCGCCCTCGATGAAACGTCGTTGCCCAGGTGGGCATTGGCATAGATACGGAATTCATCATAGAACAATCTGTTCTTTGCCTCAGCTGTTTCCGGCCAATCGGGAATCGCGACCAGAATGTCGTTCGCTCCTTCGCCGCATTCAAAGATTATGTCATTGGGGTTTATTTCTATAGGATTGATAATCAGCCTATAAGTCTGCTGCCCCACGGTATTATAATCGCTAACGGTGATTCTGACATAATACGCGCCGGCATCCTTGTAGGGCGTGGTGCTGAACTCGCCGTAAGCGCCAAGCAAATATTTTTCTTCCGTCAAATATTCTACTATGATATCTCTGCCGAGGCGGAGCTGCGCAAAATTGCCCTGCTCTCTCAAAACATCGGGGAGCACAGGCACGACTTCAATGTATAGTCCGGTATAGGTCTGGTTCAACGGGTACATCGAAGTAATCTCGTCGCTAACGTCAATCTTGTCGATGACGACCACAAGATTCTTGCTCTTCAACGCTGACGAGGTATAATCCCTATAATAGCCGTAAAGATTGTACGTGCCCGCCTTGTTGACGTTTATGGATTTGAGGTCCCAAAGCAGAGGTACATCGAAATGGTCGGGTCTGCCGTAATTCATTATTGCTTTGGGAAGATCCGACATCTTGAGCGGGGCGCCGAGTGTAAGCTTGAGTATATTTGTACCATCAACTCCTCCGGCGCGCATAACCATACTATCGTCTATTGCGGAATACAAATATGTCTCAAGCGGTAGCGTGACCGTGAAATAAAGCTGTTGGATACCGTTGGGACCGCCCGCCAGCCTCTCTATGTCATCGCTCTCGTCTAAGAAGGTATATATGCAGGTGAATATCACCTTGTTATTTGCTATATCCCAGTAGCGGTTAGTTATTTCGAACTCGTTGTAACCGATGATTACGTTTCCGCTTGTATCTGAAATGCTGAGCTGAACCAGACTGTCCGGAAGGAAACCTTCCTCATTCTCCTTGCCTTGCTGGCGCACGCCGAAGGTGTTGACGGCCACCGTAAGACTGTCATAATACACCTTGTTATTCAACTGTCCGTTGACATCTAGCGTATACATTTTTGGGTCTACTACTACTATTTCAAATACTATATTTGGGTCGTTAATCGAGCCCAGCCTGCCGCGTACGGTATACTTGCCCACCTCGGCTGTGCTTACTTGGCTAACGTCGTTTATCAGAAACTCCAGCGGTACTTCTGACCAATCCTCGGGCTGTCCGTATTCCGCAAAATTGTAGTACAGAGAACTGTATCTGTTCAACTGCGTCCATAAGTCCTCACCCTTGACGAGATAAATGGTTCCGCCCTCAAGATACCTTATTTCGTCAGAGCCTTCCACGCTAATGTCTATATGTCTTTTTTGGATGGGAAAATTTATCCAGACGGTTTCGCTGACGCATTTAAAGCCGGCGGTTATAAACATGGCGCTCTCGCCTATGGTCCCCGTTATTACCTCGGGAAGCTTAAGATATTCAAGACCGCGCCCTTCGGCGAACTGCCATACTATATTAGTAAGCAGTTTGGATTCCGAACCGTCCGAGAATTCCACCCTGACGTGGTCGGGGAAGGATGCCATGACGTTGTAGGGGTCAATCTTTTTTGTGGCTGTCAACACGCCACCCGTCACGGCCGCGAGAATTATTCCTCCTTGCCCTTGCTGGTTTACTTGAAGCGTTCTTTCTATATCTTTCTCAAGCACGTCTATCTGCACCTTCCAGAAGTCGGCGTTCATTTGCGGCGTGGATACTATCTGCTGGTTATCTACGGTATAGCTGTCTATGCTGATGTTGGAAGGAGCAATTCCCGCCAGCGTAATGCTATTGCCCATAAGGTTCCAGCTTATATCGCTTATATCCAGCCGGTTGTTAAAGACGTTGTTCATAAACAGCGTGGAAATTACGCCGTCGGCATACGAATCCGTGAACATAACCACCACAGATTTAGGTAGCAAATAGTTGTCCGTGTCGCCATTGTAAATGTTTTCGTTCAGCGGATCAATAGTAATAACCTTGTCACCGCCGATATCGTTCAAGCTGAGCGGATAAAGGTTGAGTTCTTCATCAAGCTGTTCGATGGAATAATCCATACTGTTGACATAATACATTATAGGTTGGCGGTTGAGATAATACACCGTTACGGTGATATTTTGCACGCCCTCGCCCAGTCCGGGTGAAACACTTGCCGTCATGCTCTCGCCAATAACTCCTTCCTCATCATAGAGGAATTCGTTTATTCGGCTCTCAAAGCTGACGTCAACTTCGCCGATATAGCTGTACATTTCGCCATCTATTTCTATATCGGGAGTGACTCCGGTAATTGTGCCGTAAGCGGCAACCTTCTGCGGAATATACGGACTCAGCGGATCTATTACGAATTCGTTGTAATAGTTCACGACATTGATTATCTCATCACCCGAATATATATTCAGCTCGCCGTAAAAGTCCAGCTTCTCTATGATGATTTGTCTGTTTTTATAAAGGAAATTATCGACTTCAAAGACGTTCGTCAAATATTCGAATTCACCGTCCTCGTTATCGAACGCCTTATATGCGTTCCCGATAAATATTCTGGCTATGTCTCCACCGTTTTCGAGCACTTCAAGATCCCAGAAAATGTTGGTTCTGCCGTATTGGGTATCTGTCTGCCGGCCGTTCCAATACTGCTCAGCCAAATCAAGAGTATACACGTCTATGGCGTCGCTGATATCGGAGGTCTGTAGCTCGTCGAAAAGCGCCGTTTTTTGGCTTTCGAGCAGTGCTCCATAATTTGTGTGAATGGTATCCGAAGCGTTCTGTTGCTTCAGCGCCTTGTAGCTGTTCAAAGCGCGCGCTTTGATTTCCGTCAAGGTGCCGCCGCCCAAGGCTTCAGCATCGTAAATCTGGCTCATAAC
>JAQVME010000204.1 GCA_028703745.1 Clostridia bacterium | reverse complement strand
GTCTGCTTGCTCTGATGAAACAAAAAGTAGCCTCAGGCGACTTCGCCGAGAGGGCAAAGCCTTTCTACCTTAAGAAGTCTTCTGCCGAAAGAGAAACGGGGCTTTAGGATACTTATATTATGTATATAGATACCCAAAACATTATTTTTACAAAAATGAACAAAAGTCATATAGCGCGTGTGGCGGAGATTGAGCAAGTATGCTTTGCAGACGAGGCGTGGAGCTATTCAATGCTATTCGGAGAGCTTGGTGACGAAAGCAAACGATACACGGTAGCTTTGGACGGCGATGTCGTTGTCGCCTACGGCGGCTACGCACACATTATAGACGAGGCGCATATAATGAATATAGCCGTAGAACCGGCATATAGAAAAAAAGGTATCGGCAGACGCGTTCTGGAATATCTTATTATGGATGCACGGGCGCGGAACATCTCGGCTATGACGCTGGAAGTCAAGAGCGGTAACGGTGCGGCAGTGGCATTATACGAAAAGAACGGCTTTGTTTTGGCAGGAATCAGAAAAAAATATTATAAAAACACCCATGATGCTTTGATATATTGGAAACAGCTGTAGGAGGGGTGTATTTTAATAAACCATATCCAGTTTGGCATAGGCGAGGATATTATTTTTTTGCACGGCTGGGGCGGAAGTGTCGCCAGTTTTATGGGGCTTGCCAAGCAGCTTTGCGGCGAGTATAGAGTAACGCTACTAGATTTTTACGGCTTTGGCGAAACGCCGCATCCCGATTTTGCCTTGTCGCTTGACGATTTTGTGCAGTCGGTCATAACCCTCATAAATTATTATAAAATGAAAAACGTCATACTCGTCGCGCATTCCTTCGGCGGGCGGGTAGCTATAAAAATTGCCGCAAAATACGGCTATCTTCTAGAAAAAATGGTGCTGGTTGATGCCGCCGGGCTGAAACCGCGCAGAGGCGTACGCTATCATTACAGACTGCTTAGGCACAAAATTCTCAAAGCTCTCAAAGTTCCGCATAAGGCGGGCTCCGCCGATTACAGACAGCTTCCGTCCATTAAGAAAAAAACCTTTGTCAATATCGTCAACGAAAACCTTACGGCTTTATTACCGAAAGTGACGTTGCCCACGCTTATAGTATGGGGTAACAACGATAAAGAAACTCCCATATATATGGCAAGAAAGCTGAATAAGAAAATCATGGGGAGCGGACTTGTCGTATTAAAGAACGCGGGACATTATTCCTACCTTGACCGCCCTTTTGAGTTTTTATTGATACTCAAAAGCTTTCTTGCCGAGGGATAAATGAAATATGTGACTACCGCGCTCTTTTTTGCGCTGATGTGTATTTATGCGCTGCAGTATTATACCATGCTGCAACTTAATAATTATAAAATTAAAGTTAATTACCGCAACGAGCAGTTTTTTTTATTCAATACAATAGCTTTGCTGGTATGCGCGATAGTATTTGTGCTGCTGGCAAGCATTCTTGACAGCAAGACAAATCATATAATAACATCGGCTTTTTTTGCGTTACTCATGGCGGCGCATATAGTGCTGTATGCAAGGAAAAGGAATAAATTCGTCTTTACGGCAAGGGGTAAAAGACTGCTGGGCGTATACGCTTTTATTTGCCTGCTGCTATGTTCAATCGTTCACCTCGAAAGGCAATATATGTATACTGCGGCGGTTTGGCTATTACTGATATTTTGCCCGTTCTTGTGTTATGCGGCGTTTATGATACTCCGACCTTTTGAAAAGCTTAACAATAAAAAATACATCGAGCTTGCGAGGCACAGGTTGCGCGGCAACAAAACGTTGACAAAGATTGGCATCACGGGCAGCTTCGGCAAAACCAGTTGCAAAAATATCCTCTATGACATGCTGTCCAAGGTTTATAATGTCAGCGCGACAAAAGCCAGCTACAACACTCCTTTGGGAATTGCCAAGGCGGTCAACGAAATAAACGAGGCTACGGATATATTTATCGCAGAAATGGGCGCAAGAAAGACGGGGGACATTGCTGAGCTTGCCGAAATGGTCAAACCTTCTTATGCGGTTATAACAGGGGTAACCAGGCAACATATGGAAAGCTTCAAAACGCTGGAAAACATCTACCGGGAAAAGCAAGAGCTTGTCAACGCCTTGCCGGAGAACGGTTTTTGCGCGTTTAACGGCGAGAACTGCTACGCCAAGCATATGTATTATAAATGCCGCGTAAAAAAAAGCATAGTCGGCTTTGATTCCTCGTACGATATTTATGCTGACAGCATAACGACAAGCAGCTACGGCAGCAGCTTCGATATAGTCTATAACGGCAAAAGGCTGAAATGCCGGTCGCGCTTGCTGGGCAGGCACAATATCGTCAATATATTGTTGGCTTTCGCCGTGGCAAAGCAGTTCTCGGTTACCGACGAGCAGCTTGCAACGGCAATAAGCGAACTAAAGCCTGTCAGTCACCGCCTCGAACTTATTGAAGCCAACGGCATAACCATAATTGACGACAGCTATAATTGTAATATAGAAGGTGCGACGGCGGCGTATGAGGTGCTGAAGGATTTTGAGGGCAGGAAGGTGGTTTTTTCGCAGGGTATCGTCGAAACGGGAGACACGTCCGATATTAACGTATTTCTCGGCAGGCTTATATCAAAAATCGCCGACGAAGTAATACTATGCGGCAGCAACAAGAACGCCATAAAAAGCGGGCTTGTGGGCGCAGGCTTCGGCGGTGACATCCACATGTTCAAGGACCTTCGCGCCACACAAAAACACTTCCGCGAAATTCTCCGCGGAGGCGATGTATTGCTCATTCAAAACGATCTGCCTGACGGCTATTAAGGAGAAACATGAAAGAGCTTGTAATAATCTTCGGCGGGAAAAGCTGCGAGCACGATATTTCTGTTATTACCGCGCTTTACGCATACCACGCGCTCAATATCAAAGGATATAACAAAACTTCGGTGTACCTGTACCGCGGCGAGTTTTTTACGGGCAAGGGGCTTGCAGAGCTTGACAGCTTTATAAAATTTGACAAAACCAAATACCAAAAGGTCATATTTTCCGACGGTTGTATGTATTCGGCGGGCAAAAAGCTAAAAAATCTTATGAGAGTGCATTGCGCACTACTCTGCACGCACGGCGGCGAGGGCGAGAATGGCGCATTGCAAGGCTATCTTGAGCTTAGCGGTATTCCGTACACCTCCAGCGGTG
>JAQVME010000203.1 GCA_028703745.1 Clostridia bacterium | reverse complement strand
GCCGTAAACGCAGTAAGAGCAGCCAAGAGCCGCGCAAAGAATATTGAAGAACTCATATCTATCGCGCTGAAAAACCTGTAAACAATACAAACGGCGGAAAGAGGAAAAATGTTTGAAGAACAAAGGCTGATTTCATCGGCAAAAATCGAGAACGACGAAAACGAAAACGTACTAAGACCCAAGTCGCTGGAAGACTATATCGGGCAGGAGAAAATAAAAAGCAACCTGAACGTATTTATGCATTCGGCAAAAAAGAGAGGAGAGGCGCTTGACCATGTGCTTTTATACGGGCCCCCGGGACTGGGCAAGACCACGCTCAGCCATATTATAGCCAACGAGATGGGCGCAGAAATAAGAATAACCTCCGGTCCCGCTATAGAAAGGGCGGGCGACCTTGCGGCGATACTGACGAATTTGAGCAACAATTCCATACTTTTTATCGACGAGATTCACCGCTTGAACCACAATGTCGAGGAGATTTTGTATCCTGCCATGGAGGACTATTCGCTTGACATGGTGCTGGGGAAGGGTCCGTCGGCAAGAACCATCAGACTTACTTTGCCCAGGTTTACGCTTATTGGCGCAACGACAAGGGCGGGAATGCTTTCGTCACCGCTTCGCGACCGTTTCGGCGTTATGTTCCGTCTTGAGCTCTACAAACACGAGGAGCTGTCGACGATTATTACGCGATCGGCGCGTATACTCAACATAAATATTGAACCCGAGGCAAGCATAGAGATAGCCAGGCGTTCGAGAGGCACGCCGAGAATAGCTAACAGATTGCTAAAGAGAGTGCGCGACTTTGCGGAATTCGACGGATCGGACAGCATAACGCTTGATATTACGAGAAAATCACTTCATAATATGGAAATAGACGAATTGGGTCTTGACAACGTCGATAAAAACATACTCTTGACAATAATTGACAAGTTCAGCGGCGGACCGGTCGGGCTTGACACGCTGTCTGCGTCTTCCGGCGAGGAAGCCAACACAATCGAGGACGTTTACGAGCCGTATTTGCTTCAACTGGGATTTATCACG
Source organism: Clostridia bacterium (assembly GCA_028703745.1). Classification (GTDB taxonomy): domain Bacteria; phylum Bacillota; class Clostridia; order Christensenellales; family DTU072; genus DTU072. Next base: position 2,153 of record JAQVME010000203.1, on the reverse strand, counting down.
CGCACGCCGAGAGGTCGAATTTGCTTGAAGCGCGCATATGAGCATTTGAACATACCTTACGCAAGCGCTCAGCCCACGCTGTTTGACGGGGATGAAAGCCATGCTTAAAAGTGATTTCTATTATGATTTGCCACAGGAACTGATTGCGCAACATCCCGTGACCCCTCGAGATTCCTCAAGGTTGCTGTTTTTTGACAGAAGCGCCAAGGAAACAAAGCATCTGGTTTTTACGGACATTAAGAAATATCTAAAAAAAGGCGATGTACTCGTCATAAACAATACAAAAGTAATATGCGCGCGTTTGCACGCATATGATGAAAAAGCCCGAAAATACGAAGTATTGCTTTTGAAAAGACTTGATTTGACGCGATGGGAAGCGATTATGAAACCCGCGCGGAAAGCAAAGAAGGGTAGCCAATTAATCGTAAATGAGGAGCTCAAACTAACGATTTCAGATATAATTGACAACGGCGTTAGAATAATTGAGTTCCAATTTTGCGGAGTATTCGAGGACATTTTGTCAAGGGTCGGCGAGGTGCCGCTTCCTCCGTATATTACCGAGAAGCTGGAGGACAAGGAGCGTTATCAGACGGTATACGCCAAGGTCGAAGGCTCCAGTGCCGCGCCTACGGCAGGGCTGCATTTTACCCAGCAGCTTTTACAAGAGCTTCAAGAAATGGGCGTTGAGATAGTCGAGGTGCTTTTGCACGTGGGACTGGGGACGTTCCGTCCGGTAAAGTCAGAAGACATACTTGAGCACAAAATGCATGAGGAATATTACAGTATTTCCGACACTTCCGCCGAAAAAATCAACGGCGCAATCAAAGACGGGCGCAGAGTAATTGCCGTGGGTACAACCTCGGTGAGGACACTTGAGTCTGCGGCTGACGAGAGCGGCTTCATCAAAAGCGGCGGGGGATATACTGATATCTTTATATATCCATCCTACAAATTTAAGGTAGTCAAGGGCATAATTACCAATTTCCACCTTCCGGAATCGACGCTTATTATGCTGATATCGGCTTTTGCGGGGCGCGAAGATGTATTGGAGCTATACAAAACAGCCATAAAAGAAAGATACAGATTTTTCAGCTTCGGCGACGCTATGCTGATTATTTGACAAGAGAAAAGAGGAAAAATGTTTAAATACGAAGTAATAAAAGAATGTAAACAGACGGGCGCACGGATAGGCAAATTGACGACGCCGCACGGCGTAGTAGAAACGCCGGTTTTTATGCCCGTGGGCACTATGGCTTCGGTCAAGGCGCTTTCTCCCGAAGAGGTGCTGGCGGCAGGCTCACAAATTATTCTTTCAAATACGTATCATCTGTATTTGCGACCGGGACACGAAACCATAGCAAAGCTGGGCGGACTGCACAAGTTTATGAATTGGCAGCGGCCAATTCTCACAGATAGCGGCGGCTTTCAGGTTTTTTCACTGTCGACCATGCGTAAAATCACCGACGAGGGTTGTGAGTTCAACAGCTTTATTGACGGCAGCCGCCATTTTTTTACTCCGGAAAAATCCATAGAAATCCAACAAGCGTTGGGAAGTGACATAATTATGGCATTCGACGAATGTACGGCGGGAGACACTCCATACAACAAAGCAAAGGACGCGCTTGAGCGCACGCTCAAATGGCTGGACAGGTGCGCCAAGGCTGCTGACAGACCCGAACAAATGCTCTTTCCTATCGTTCAAGGAAATATGTACAAGGACCTTCGCATCGAAAGTATAGAAAGGACGCTTGCGTACGCGAAGTGCGGTTTGGCTGTAGGCGGACTATCTGTCGGAGAGCCAAAACCGGTTATGTACGATATGCTGGACACACTTAGACCCTATTATCCTAAGAATATGCCCCGATATCTTATGGGTGTGGGCAGCGCGGACTGTATCGTAGAGGGAGTTGTCCGCGGTATAGATATGTTCGATTGTGTGCTACCTACCAGAGTGGCGAGGAACGGCACGGCAATGACGATGAAGGGTGATCTTACGATAAGGAACGCCGTATACAAAGAGGATGAGCATCCGGTAGAGGAGGGTTGCGACTGCTACTGCTGCAAAAATTATTCCAGGGCGTACATCCGACACCTTATAAATACCGACGAAATCTTCGGCGGCAGACTGCTGACAATACACAACATAAGCTTTC
>JAQVME010000016.1 GCA_028703745.1 Clostridia bacterium | reverse complement strand
GTCCTCAAAACGCCACTCATCCCAGTTGTCGACGATGACCTTTAGCGGACGCTCCACCATCATGGCGCGCGGAGCGTACTGATTCAGGTGTTCCCTTACGCAATAATCAAGCAGACCGTTGTCTACCTCCGAATTGGCTTTGGCTACACCCACCTTGCCGCAAAAATTCTTGATTGCTTGAGGAGGAAAGCCTCTGTTTCTCATACCGCTCAATGTGGGCATACGCGGATCGCTCCAACCGGCAACGATTTTTTCGTCGACCAGTTTTTTCAAATAGCGCTTGCTCATTATGGTGTTTTTGATGTTCAGTCGGGCGAATTCTATCTGTTGCGGCGGCACCTCGAAGCCGCAATGCTTTGTGAACCAGTCATAAAGCGGTCTGTGGTCCTCGAATTCCAGCGTGCAAATGGAATGTGTGATACCCTCGAGCGCGTCACCCAACGGGTGCGCGAAGTCGTACATAGGGTATATAAGCCACGCATCGCCCGTCCTGTGGTGGATGGCGCGCAGTATGCGGTACATTACGGGGTCACGCATATTCATATTGTTCGACCCCATGTCTATTTTTGCGCGAAGAACTTTTTCGCCGTCGGCGTACTTGCCTTGCCGCATTTCTAAAAAAAGCCTCAGGTTTTCTTCCACGCCTCTGCCGCGATACGGGCTTTCGGTGCCCGGCTGAGTCAGCGTGCCGCGGGTGTCTCTGATTTCGTCCGCCGAAAGGTCGCATACATATGCCAGTCCTTTTTTGATAAGCAGCACAGCGTATTCATAAATCTTTTCGAAATAGTCCGAGGCAAACCTCTCCCTGTCCCACTCAAATCCCAGCCATTGTATGTCTTCTTTTATGGATTCGACATATTCGACCTCCTCTTTTGTGGGGTTTGTATCGTCGAAGCGCAAGTTGCATTCGCCGCCGAATTTTTCTTTTATGCCAAAATTTATGCAAAGGCTTTTTGCGTGGCCAATATGCAAATAACCGTTGGGCTCGGGCGGGAATCTGGTGATTATTTTGTTTCTTTTGCCGGATTCTATATCTCCGACAATAATACTTTCAATAAAGTTAGACGCTTCCATTCTTCGTTTTTTCCTCCGTCAGCAATGTTGGCATTGTTGGGTAAAAACCAACTTCTCTGACGCTATTGTCATTCCCTCGCCCTCATCCGTGAAGCCGAAAGGTAAATAATATGCGCTTTTGTAAGCTATTTTTACAGTTCTCGATATTTGAATCAATCTAAACAGGACTGATCGGGTAAAAAAATCTCCGTAGCCTTTGCGCCGGTGCTCCGGCAATACTCCCACCTCGGAAACCACGGAAGTATCTCCGATTATCAGTCTGGCAAAGCCCACTGGCGAGCCGTCGTTGTAAAATACGTAACCTATATCGCCCTGAAAGGGCTTAGCGAATATCTCGTATGACATCTTGTCCAGCAGTTTTTTGTCGCTTGTGGGAAGCATATTAAGCATTGCGTTGCTCCTCCAATATACGTGTAATTTCTTCCTTGTCAACGTCAAGCTTGCTTAGAATAAGTATGCCCACAGAAACCGCAAGCATAATACCTATACAAAGAAACCACCCCAAAGAAGCGGAAACGCTTTCCGTTTGTATAGTGCTGCCCTCTTGGAAGCCAATCAAATCGAGAGCCACGCCCGCAGTAAGTTGAGTAAGCGCTTGGCTGACCTTGTAAGCCAATGTCATCATTCCGGCATAGGTGCCCATCTTTTCGCCCTTTTGCGTACGGCTGTTCTTCGCCACAACGTCGCCGATAATCGCAAGCGGCATAGAGTACAGCACCCCCGTGCCCATACCTGCAATCATAAGCGGAGGCAACAGCACAAAAGCCCCGAAGAAGCTTGATTGAATAAGCTTGTTAATCGAACCTCGCATAAGAAAAGCAATGAAAAGTAGCATACAGCCGCATAAGCTGACGATAAGCCCTATCAGCATAGTTTTTTTCTTGTCGGTCTTTTTTGATAAAATCATCCATACCGGCTGACCTATTATTGTCATAACCAGCAGACCTCCCATAAGCGTGTACATTTGAGTGGTAGTGGTTTGGAAAGTAAATGTAAACACGTGGAAGCCCAGAGTTATGATAAGCGTAGCCGACATCATTGCCGTCGAATATCCGAAAATAATTTGACGCATATCCTTGTTCTTGAGCACGCTGAAAAAATCAAACAAAACCTGTTTAAGACTCTTTTTTGATTTTTCTTCGGTCTCATTCATATATCTGGCGTTAAGCCTCGGCACGTTCGAGAAAGTCATGACAAAAAGATATACCGACGTTACGATAGCCACAGCCGCCGCAACATAAGAAAAGTCGATATACCCTTTAACGGAAAATTGTCCGGGAACAAGCACGTTGCCGGCGTCGTCATAGACGGTATATTTGTTCTGGAAAATCCCTATTATTACTATGGGCAAAATCATGCCGATAATATAAAAAATCGAACGGACCGCCTGAATGGTCGTGCGTTCGTTGTAGTCGTCGCTTATCTCTACCGAAAGCGCGCCCACAGGCGTAAAATACAAAGTGTTGAATGTTCTTATGAGCGTAAGCCCTATTGCGAACCAAAGAAATTGTCCCATAGGCGCCATGTCCGTAGGAATAGCCCAAATAAAAATACTACAGACAATGAGACCTATCAAACCGAAAAGCATGAACCCGAATCTCTTGCCGAAAAACTTGTTTTTAGTGTTGTCTGAAAGATATCCGACGATAGGATCCGAAACGGCGTCAAAAATCGTGCCTATGGCTATAGCTATTCCCATCAGCGTTCCGCTGACGCCTACCGCCATGGTGCCAAACGCCATAATATATGTAGCTACAGTGCAGGAAATCAAGCTGTATCCAAAATCCCCCACGCCCATTGCCAGCTTGTGCGAGCCTTTCACAGAGGGTCTTCTTCTCACGTTGGCTTCATTCAAACCCGTCATTATTACTCCTTATCCTCACAAAACTCTTATTGTTTAATAAGCATACAAGAAAGTATAGCACAATGAGAAAAAAAACACAATTATATAAAACAACTATTGTTTACGAACAATAAATGCTCTTAAACGCGGATTATAGCATTTTTTTCCGATATAGCAATACTACGCCGGTAAAAGTCATAATAAGAGAAAAAACCACTACTGCAAAAAAGCCCCATAGCTTGCCCTCAAAAGGAACGCCGGTGTTCATACCCCATAACGAAGCTATAAGTGTGGGAATGGCGAGTATGACCGTAAGCGAGGTAAGCAGTTTCATCACAATGTTCAGATTGTTGGAAATGACCGAGGCGTAAGCGTCCATGGTGCCAGACAAAATATCGCGATAGATGTTGCACATCTCCTGAGCCTGTCGGTTCTCGATGGCTACGTCCTCAAGCAAATCCAAATCCTCATCGTACCTTTTTATATGGTCGGTCCTGCCCAGCTTTTCGATTACTAAACAGTTTGCTCTAAGTGACGTGGAGAAATAAACCAGCGATTTTTCAAGGTCGAGCAGCTGGATAAGCTCCTTGTTCTTTGTGGATTTATGGAGCTCGTTCTGTATCCTCGAAGAAGCCTTATCTATTTGGCGGAGGTATTGCAGAAATTTGATATGTGTGTTGTAGAGAAATAAATAAAGAAAGCGAGAGCGCTGGTAAGTCGTGAAAGTCTTGACACGATTGTTTATGAAAGCGTGCGTCAACGACGTATCCTTCAAGCATACCGTGATAATACAATTCTTGGTAATTATAAAGCCGAACGGCATTGTGGAATACGAAAAATATTCGGTTTCTTCTTCGATTTTTGGGATGTCAAATACAGTAAGAGTTTCGTCGTCCTCGACCTCTATTCTGGCGCGCTCCTCATCGTCCAGCGCGGCTTTCAGCGTATTTTCGGCGACGCCCGTTGTCCTCGCCACAAGTTCAAGCTCCTGGTCAGTGGGATTTATTAAATGAATCCACTTGTTATTCAGGTCCATTCCGCCCAGTCTTTCGGCTTGAATCTCTTCCGTCAGCTTGGTTTTTTGGTCTGTTTGATAGATGCTTATCATATCCTGCCTCCGCGATAAAAAAAAGATATGGCGAACCATATCTTCTGTTATCAGGAAGCGACTGCTTGAGACACAGTATGGTTCGTTATGTTACTATTATGTTACTACTTAAAGGGTCTGTATCCATTATTGCACCTTTTTCGTTTATTTGTTTGTTTTCAAAAGCATTTCGTGCTTGGCGGCAAGCTTGTACATACAGTTTTCTAATACAGCTAAGTCGTCAGCGTCGCGATAGGGCGACTGCAATTCTTTATTGATGATAGTAGCGAGCTCCTCGATATCTTCTCTACTTATGGATGCATCGTTATAGACCGCGGTATCAATGATATAGACAAGTTCCGTAAGCCTCTGCTCTCTCACCTTAGCCTCTTCGGCTGTATCTTCAAGCGTGATAACGGCGACTTCTTCTGCCTCGGGTTGCGAATCAACCGGCTCCTCGGCAAGCTCAAAAATAGGTAACTGCTGTACCGGCTCCTCGGGAACGGCAACTTCTATAATTTCTTCCGGCTCAACTTTTGGGGCCGTCACTATCTCAATAATCTCTTTGTTTTCAAGCTTGTCAGAAATGATTTCTTCTATTTCTGCATTGATTTCGCCGATGTTTTCGGAGACGAATTCGTCCTCCTCTTCGGCGTATATGATTACCTTTTCGTCAAGCGCATTCTGGAAGGCGGCGAATGAAGCCTCAAGCAGCTTGAATTGCTTGTTGTAGAGGGCGCCTAATACCGCGCTGAAAATTATGTAAATAAGTAGCGGAGCGCAAAAAACTGCTATAATAGACGCTACAAGTCCGAAATCGGCGGTAAAATCGGCTAGTCCGACTGAAGCAAGACTGGCTCCCTTTCCGATGACGTATTCCAGCCATATGGTAAGCACGATAACCAGTACGCTTGTTATTCTCAGGAAGGTTCTGCCGGCTCTGTTCTTTGAGCTGAGTTTGTTGTCGCAAAGAACGTCACGGCTTGTTATGTAGTCGGAAGGATAGCCAACCTTTTGCTCAAGGAAAAACCCCCAGCCTCTTATTACGGATTCGGGCATGGATTTTAGTTTATTATTAAAAGCCTCTACGTTGTCCTCGTTTATTTCTTCCGATGCCTTAAGAAAAGCAGTCGCGCCGTCAAGCTTCTTAGTGAAAAGCCTCGTCGCGCTCTTGCCTTTGAAAATAAGCGAAAGCAAAAATAAAATGATGACCAAGGCAGCGCCGGCTGCCGCCAACAGAAGGTCTGCCGCAAAGCCCAACTGAGAGGCCAATTCTTTTATTGGGGTGACAATTGCGTTTTCTATAGCTTCCATGTCTATCTCCTATGAACATAAATTATATTTAATTATATCATATGCGCCCAATATTGCAATAGATTTTTAAAACAAAAAATAAATTTTCATATGTCAATCGCCACATTTCGCGTTATTTCGTAGATGATTTTGCGGTCAACGGTTATTCCGAGCAGTCTTTCGGCGGCTAAGGCGTACATATCAAGCTGTCCCTTGTAACGCGTCTTCAGCGCCATATCGCCGCTTTGGGTAACCTTAAAATCGACTATTATATTCTTTTCACCTAAAATTACAAGGTCGATGACGCCCTGAACCAGCACCCTGTCCTTGACCGCGCAGTCTTTGAGCACCTCTGAAGCCGGCAGATACAGCATAAAAGGCTGCTCCCTTTTATACTTGCTACGCCTTGCAAGAGCTATGACATCGCTGCCAAGTGTCCTTTCCAGCGTATGCAAATCCAGACTTTTGCGTTCTTCCGCGCTTATTATACCCTTCTCCTCCATATCCGCAAGCTCCCGCGCCAAATCTTCTAACGTGCGGCAGTCAAAGTTTATATGCTGCATTACGGTATGATAAGCAACGCCTCTGTTTATGCTTTCTTCAGGAGAGAGATAGGCGCGCTTTTCTACAGCCTCAACCCCCTTTTCTTCCCTCAGCGCGGTAACGGTGTATTTCAGCGGCATAACCGTAGAAGCGGTATGCGGATAAACCCACCCCAGCTTGTCCGTTTGGCATTGTTTTTGCGGCAAAGGCGCCTCTTCTTGCTCTGCCGTCGGCGGCAAGACTTTGTAAGATGCAAAATAATCCTTAATTCTTGCGTTTTTTTCGGCGGCGGCGTAAATCCACTGTAAGAAACAATCCTGAGTATCGGCAAAGGCGCTTTTAATTTCACGACTTTCTGCCGAAATGAACAAATGGTTCTTTGCTCTCGTCATAGCCACGTACATCAGCCGCAACAGCTCCTCACGCTCCCTATAGCCGGCCTTCTTTTTGAAGCCCGCAGTAAGTACTGTGTCCTTTTTTGTCTTCGATTGACGGTCAAAATACTTCATAGCTACGCCAAACTCGCTGTCAAGATATATGTCCTTGTTTATGTCGTGAGTCGCCGAAAATCCGTCTTGAGCGTTGGCGAGAAATACAATAGGAAATTCCAATCCCTTGCTGTTATGTATCGTCATAAGCCTTACGGCGTCACCCGAAGCCGATGACGAGGCTTTTTTATCGTAGACATTATCAAAAAAAGCAAGAAAGGAAGGTATGTCACGCGCATAGTCTTTCCCGGCGCAGCCGTTTATGAAGTTATTGACTTGTTCGGTGATCTCCTCGCCGCGTGAAAGCAAGTACGCGTTGTAGCCGTCAGTCATTATGGCGTTCAAAAGTTCCGAAACATCGGCGCGCGCCGCTGTCTCTTTCCGCTTATCAAGATCAAGAATTAGACCTTCTATTTTAATTTTTAATTTTTGGTCACCCGAATATGATAATACGGACTCCCAAAAATATGTTTTAGGGCACACTTTGCGTATTTCCAGCATCTCGAGAGGACTGAAACGGTAAATAGGTGACTGCATTACGGCGGAAAGCGGTATATCGCTTGCCATATTGTCAATTATGCGGAGATAATCAACAAGTATTTCTATTTCGTGCAGTCTGGTATCGACAAAGCCCGGCGCGGAAAAGGGTATACCGCTTTTTTTCAATTGCTCGATTATTTCCTCGCCGTCACGCTTATACATAAGCACGGCAATATCTCTGTATTCGGCAAATCGGGCGGTTTTTTGCCCGGCGTCATAAATATATTCGTTTCCGACGAGTCTTTTTATTTTGTCGGCTATATATACCGCCTGCCCGTTGCGCTGTTTTTTTTCTGCTGCGCCGTTTCTTACGCTATAAAGCCCCGACGGCTTCTCTTTGTCCTTTTCTTTTTCAAAAACAGCTATCTCAACTGCCGGCAACTTGCTGACTTCGGGATAAGTGAGTCCCGCCACAAGCTCGGCGTTGTTCCTGTAGGTAACGCCGCCGAATTCCTCTTCCATAAGCTCGTTAAACACCAGATTGACAAAGTCGAGCACTCTGCTGTCCGAGCGGAAATTATCATTCAAACTGCAGTTCTCGCCCTCCGTTTTGTGACTGTACCTGTGAAACCTGTCAAGGAATATCTGCGGCTCGGCGTGACGGAACTGATAAATCGCCTGTTTGGGATCGCCCACCATAAATAAATTATCTTTCGATGAAACCAGCGTCATGATTTTTTCTTGAATGTAGTTCGTGTCCTGATACTCGTCTACAAAAACAAAATCGTATTGCGCGGCAATCTGCGTCCGCCGCGTATCATTGCCGAGAATTTTCAGAGCCACTCGCGAGAGGTCGGCAAAGTCAAAACTGTGCTTGCGCTGTTTTTGTTTGCGGTACTCCTCCCTTGCCGCCACCGTAATATCAAGCAGCATACCTATATCGCGCATGCTATCTTGCAAGCGGCCGTCAAAGTCCACCGACAGCTCGCCGCGCGTATCTTCGATATACTTGTTTACGGCGTTTTTCAGCGCGCCTATTCTTCGGATAAGCTCTTCCGCGCCTTCGGGCTTCTTGCCACGGAGATCGCCGAACTCCGTCGCTCCGCTCAGCGCCGCCGCCAACCCTTTTATGGTGTCTTTGTTATATATACTATTTATATAACTTATAATATCATATAATATATCCTTATATTTATCACGCGGCAAATCGTACTCGCTCAGCAAGTTTTTTGCCTCGCTCTCAAACCTTTTCAGAATTCTTCTATTGCTTTTCAAATAATATTTCACAGCGGGCAAGCCGTCAAGCGGCGTTGCAGACATTTTCATGGTCTTATCCATAAAGTCTTTTTCGTCCGTTTGAACGTCGAGAAATTCGGAAATTTGTCTGACGGCGTCCTTTACCGGCGCAATGTCGCGCGAACGCACAAACCTGCGCACAAGGTCGAGAAAGTCCTCCTCTCCCTTTTCAAAGAAGGCTTCCAGCGCCGTGTCGACGCTTTCAAAAAAGAGCAGTTTGGCTTCCTGCGCGTCCAGCAGTCCGTACGATGGGTCAAGCCCGATATCGGCGAAATGGCTTTTATATAAATTATAACAAAAACTGTCTATGGTACAGATGTTCGAAAAATTGAGCAGTTCAAGCTGTCTTTTCAAGCTTGTTTCACCCGCCCTTATTTCTTCGTAGAGCTTCTGCACCAGCTTATCCCGCATCTCGGCGGCGCTGGCGTTCGAGAAAGTCATAATCAAAAAACGGTTGATGTTACAGCCGCGTTTCAAAAGCAACATGACTTTTTCGAGCATGACCGTGGTTTTTCCGCTACCCGCCGAAGCGCTGACTAGCACGTTGCCGCCGGCGTCAAGCACCAGCCTTTGGGAATTCGTCCAACTTATGCCGCTCATTGCTCCTCCAAAAAGTCTTTTACATCCATTGCCGTTACGGCACGCGAAACGACATCGGTCATATCGCAGTGGTTTTTGTAGGCGCAGTAGTTGCAGGTTTTTGATATCGGCGAACGGTCTATGTTGCCGCCGGTTATCTCCCCGACAGCGTTGACGATAAGTCTGTTTACGTATGCGCAAATATTTCGAAAATCGGCGCGGCTTATGATGTTCTTACTCCGAGTGGTTATTGCGCCGTTTTTTACGGTGACTTTTATTATGCCGGACTCCCCGCCCTCGTCAGAAAGGCGGTTGTCAAGCTGCGCCAGCGTTTCCGCCGAGTCCTCCACCTGTCCCATATACGCAAAGCTCTCGCCGTCCTTTCTATAGCTGTCCCGAATAGGGAGATAAAAGACCCCCGCCGGCTCGAAGCCCTTTTCGAGGAAGACACTTAGATATACGTATAGCTGAATTTTTTTGCCAAAATATATATCCTGATACTTGCCCGAAACGCTGCTTCCGGTCTTATAATCGATTATGGCGACCTTGTTGCCGCAACAGTCTACCCTGTCAATCTTGCCGCGAAGTTTGATTTTTCCTTCGGGCGTGTCTAGCACGATAGCCTTGAACTGCTTGCCGTCTCCGAACGCAAGCTCAATATAAGCAGGCTCGAAGGAGGAAGAACGAATATTCTCCGTCAGTTTTTTTATGACATACATACATTCCGAATAGATGAGCTTGACGGTGTACTTGCCTATGCTGTCTTCACGAAGACATCTCAACTTCTCGTCGTCAAGCACGGCGGCGATTATCGCCCCCGATTTTTGTTCTACCTGCTCGTCCGAAAGCGTTTTTAGCTCCTTCAGGTTTTTTGCAAAATAGATTTCTAATACTTTATGTATTATGTTGCCGACGTCTGTCACCTGCAACTCGGGAAGCTGCTTTTCTTGCAAGCCCAATCCGTATCGAAGATAGTGCATATGCGGGCAGCAAAAATAACTTTCGAGTTGTGACACCTTGGTTATATAGCCGTCATTGTCCTTGTAGAAAACGTATTCGGCAAAATTCTCGGGCGCTTGTTGCTGCTCAAAAAACTGTATGCGGTCTCCGAAACCGCTATCCGTGAGATACTTCCTCACGCATTGCGTATATTCCTGAGGCACGTTGCCGGATATAAATTCATAGAAGGCGTTGTCGGGGCTTGCCAGCCTGTAAAGCAGTTTTGCCTCGTCGTCAAGTTCCGCAGGGGCATAGTCTGTTGCAAGCCGCCGTTGCAGGATATAGCTCAATTCCTTTACCGCCTCGCCTGTAGTCATTTGCTCGCCGCTCAAGCCGTATGAAGAACAACTAACGTATATAATCTCGGCTTTTGCCAGCAGGTCTGCCACAACGAACTGTTCAAGACGGTTGCTCTCAAGCGGGTGCGGTCGCACAGAAAGCCCGCTTCTTTCGAGCATAAGCATATCGGCAAAGCTTATTATGGTTTGCTCCGCCGTCTTCCTCGGAAAAAAGCCCTCCGAGGCGCCCACCGCAAAGATGTATTTTATGCTGCTGAAGCGGCTCTCCGAAGTGCTGCCGACGAAAACGCAATCGGCGTATTGCGGTATCAGCGCTATCTCAAGTCCGGCGATACCGTCTGCTAGCACGGCGTAAAAATCCTCTAGCGACATCTCCTCGTCACCGAGTATGGTTTTTATTTCCGCAAGCAGTTCCTTTATTTTGCCGCCTGCCTCCGAACTTGCGCGGAAAAGCAACTCGCCGCCCTCTTGCTCGTCGGGAAAAACCGCTGACAAGCTGTCGGCTATCTCCGCCGCCGTGCCCTTGGTCTTGACAGCGTCGGACAGCGCCACAAATTCCGCTCTGAGCGCCTCAAAGGACTCTCCCTCCCCCAGCAGAAAAGGCGAACGGAAACGGGTATAATTTATATTGTATTTTAAGCAATAGTTTTCAAAGCGCTCCGCGCCTCTTGCGTCCTTTGAAAACAACGGGTGTTTAATGAAATTGAGTACCTTGTCTCTACGCAAACCGTACAGTACGGCTTCGATGAGTCCACAAAGGTATTTTGCCGAGGCGCTGTGGATGGCGCCGTATTTTTCATCAATAAAAAACGGTATTCCGAACCTTTGAAAAATCTCTTTTATGCAGACCTTATAGGTGTCCTGACAGCATACGACGGCAATGTCCCGAAACCTTGCGCCTTGCCTTACGCGGTAAACAATTTCACGCGCAACGGCCTTTATTTCCTCATAAGGGTTTTTTGGGCGCATCAATCTGATACTCTCTTGCCCGTCTGCAAGCGGACGGTTCTTTGATAGTGAAAAAATCTCTTTATGTACTGTATCGAGGGGCGGTGTCAGTCTTTCGAAATAATAGCTTTTGTTGTAGTTAATCTTATTTGCCAGCGCATACTCCCTAAGTTCCTCAAGCTGTGCCGTGGGGAAAATATCGTTGTTGTAACCCCCGCTTTCTGTTGCCGAGGCTATGTTCATACTCTTTGCGTAAAATGATAGTTCCTTGATTACTGCAAGCTGAAGCTCGGAATAGATGTTGAATCCCAGCACAAATATATGGCTTTGGGCTACTCTTTCGTCGGTTTTGATAGCCTCTATAAGCTGATTCTGCCTGGTTACGGTATCGATGAAACGGCTTTTTAGCGCGCTCTCGTATTCGGCGTAGAGCAAAGCTAAATCGAGGTATTTGCTCTTTTTGTGGCTTTCAAAGCCCTCGGCGATACGGCTTAAGTCTGAAGCCGAAATGCCCGACGAGCGAAATGATGCCGTAACGGCGAATATCTCTCTGGCAAAACCCATGGAGTTATAATTACGGAAATACAACAACTTCTCTTTGTTTTCGCCGATAACCTTCTTCATCAGCATAACCGTGCCTTCCTTGGTCAGAAAGTGTCCGACGGATTTTTGCACCTTTACGGCAAGCCGCGAAAAGCTGACTACGTCAATATTGAAGCTGCCGTCCAGTTCGAGCCTATCGTATATATCCTTCTCCGTAGACAGCGTAAATCTGTCGGGCACGATGACAATATGGCTTGAGTCGGCGGTGTTTCTGCGACCCAGCGCGTCGATAGCCGAATTGATAGCCATAGCGGTGGTGTTTGAAGCAAATACGTTTATTTCCATAAAAAAATTCTATCACAATTTTTGCCGTTTTACAAGCGTCGGGGCAGAGACAGACTAGGTTGGCGCGCTTCGTACGCGCGTATGCATAAAACATCATGATAGTGTCAAAAAAACATTATATGCCCCGCACCGACCAAAATATTTGACTTTTGAGTTTTGGCGGCTTATAATGAAAAAAATATTGTTACCTTTGAGGAACTATGAAAAAGATTATATTACTAGTTGTGCTTTTGATTGCGGTCTTCACCTTTACGGCCTGCTCTTCGCCTACCCCTCCCGGTACCAGCTGGGCAGACAAGGAAATCCTTGTCTACGACGTCAAAATTGACGGCGTAATCGTGGGCGAGTTGACCTCCACCCTGGAGAGAGAACCTGCCGATAAGACGATAGGCGGAACCCCATACGCCTCCGCCACCAGCAGACTGACCGTCACCTTCACAGGCACAAACAATGGAGATACCATAGAAATACAAAGTCTTCTGGCGGATTTTGCCCCTCTTGCCACATATAAGAAGGTGGTTTCCGCCGACAAGAATTACGAGCTGACGGCTGTCTACAACAGCAAGTATTACAATTACACGCTGAAGCAAAACGGCGCAGAAACTTCCGACCGCATAAAAGCCAAGGCTCCTTATATCGACAATGATTTGTTATATACCTATCTGCGTTGCCAAAGCCTTGCTTCGGGCATAAACACCGTGCTGAACATCCCAGACGCGCACAGCGGTACGTTGCAGAGCCTTACTGCGGCTTCCCAAGCAAGCGAAACCTTGACGGTACCTTATCCCGACGGTAATAAAACGGTAGCGTGCTACAAAGTAGCCATTACCCGCAACGAGACCCCCGTCGGTTCCTCTATCTTTGTATATTATACGCCTGACAGCGCCGAGTATGTTATTCCCGGCAGCATAGGCTCCATAAACGACTCTGTCAAGATTCCCGTCAAGATAGTCGAGAATGATGTGACCTACCTCATAAAATCCATAACGGTTATTTAATATAATCCCAAAAGAATTCAAAAACAAAATCCGCCTGACAGC
>JAQVME010000202.1 GCA_028703745.1 Clostridia bacterium | reverse complement strand
TGGCGTGGACAGCTATATCGCGCGCTCGGCAAGCGTCATAATGGGTTCAAGCGACACCATTCTTTATGTCGTAGCCGTGTATTTTTCGACGTCAAAAAATAAAAAAAGCGGGCTTGCCATACCCATTGCCATATTTGCTACTCTTGCCGGCGCAATATTCTCGTGCGCTATTTGCCGGATAATTTGAGTACCACTAGAGCCTTTATAAACCTATTGAAAAAGGATAAACCCTGTTCTTGCTGACGCCATACTTCTCACAGACGAGGCTGACAGCGTCCTTTTTTTGCATTCCTCCGGCTATGAGCACCTTTAATTCTGCGGCAAAATCAATTTTTTCTACGTCATTTACCGGCTTGTTTGCCGCCTCCACAATAATTACGTATTCGCCCCGCGGATTTTCGATTTCTATTTGTCCCAGCGTACCGACGACGGCTTTTTCATAAATCTTAGTTATTTCCTTGATAACGTGCGTTCTTCTGGCGCCCAAAATTTCGAACAAGAAGGCTAAATTTTTTATCAAATCGTGCGGCGAACAATAGATGACAAGAGCCGTCGGACTGTCGATAAAAGGCTTAATTTTGTCCAGCTTGTCTTTGTTTTTGTCACCGAGAAAGCCGATAAAAGAAAAAGTACCCTCTATACCGCTCAGCGCAACCGCAGCAGTAAGAGCGCTGGCGCCGGGAATAACGGTGACGTCCAAACCGCTCTCTCGAAGTGTACCGACAAGTATCGAACCGGGGTCGCTTATGCACGGCATACCCGCATCGGAAACCAGCGCGACATTCTTGCCCTCGTTCAAAAGCGCCATTATTTGCGCGGCGCCCTCCCTCTCCTTGTGCTGATAATAACTGATAAGAGGTTTTTTTATTGCATAATGATTTAATAACACAAGAGTGTGCCGAGTATCCTCGCACGCTATCACGTCGACTTCCTTGAGTGTCTCAAGCGCCCTCAAGGTAATATCCTTTAAGTTGCCGATGGGCGTTGCCACCAGAAAACATTTCCCCGTCATTTGCCGTACAATCTCCTTGCCTCGTCGGTAAGCCCGCCATCCTCACGATATACCACAAGCGGCCTTGGCACTGTCAAAGACGGCTTGCCGCCTTTTTTGCCCTCGATAATAGCCGTGTCGATATCCTTATCGGCCTTGGGCTGGATTAGCGTAATTTTTTTTGGCTCGATGCCCTTTTGTTTCATATAATATATAATTTCAGCCAGTCTTTTGGCTTTATTTATAATATAAAATGTTCCGCCGAATTTCAAAAGAGTCTGCGCCGAAGCAATGACCTGCTCCAAGCTGACCAGCTGTTCCCTTTTGCATATGTCTTTTTCCGTGGGCGTATCGGTATCTAAGGCTTTCTCGTAGGGCGGATTGCATACTACCACGTCGAAACCGCTCCCGATAAGCTTGTCCGCCTGTTGCATAGGGCAGTTGACGATTTTTATTCTGTCTGTAAGACCGTTGTGTTCCGCCGACCGCTGCGCCATATCGGCAAGTCTTGATTGAATTTCTACACCGTATACGAGCTTTGCGCGGGTTTTTGCCGCAATGATTATGGCGATAATGCCCGAACCCGTGCCCAGATCTACTACGCGCTGTCCCGGTAGCACCTTTACGGAATTTGCAAGCAGCACGGCATCGGAGGTAAATCTGTAACCGTCCTTATGTTGTATAATTTCCAGTCCGTTGTATTCCAAATCTTCAAACTTTTCGTTGTCTTTTAGCATAGCAATATTATAACACACATAGAAGAAATAAAAAAGGCGCTAGTTGTTTCAGCGCCTTTTGATTGGTTGTATCTTTTTGTTAGATAAATGCCTTTCCGTTGCAGCCCAGCACATTTACTATCTTGTGGCGGACTATCTTTTCTACTGCTTGTCTCGCAGGCCCGAGATACTGTCTGGGGTCAAAATGCGAGGGATTGTCGGCGAAATACTTTCTTACGGTCGCAGTCACAGCCATTCTGATGTCGGAGTCGATATTTATTTTGCATACCGCCATAGAGGATGCCTGACGAAGCATTTCTTCCGGAACGCCTTTGGCTCCCGGCATATTGCCACCGTACTGGTTTATTTGTTCGACAAGATACTGGGGAACGCTTGAAGCGCCGTGAAGAACGATGGGGAACCTCGGCAACCGCTTCTCAACTTCTACAAGTATATCAAAACGCAATTTTGCCTCACCCTTGAATTTGAAAGCGCCGTGGCTGGTGCCTATTGCTATCGCAAGGCTGTCCACACCCGTCTTTGTGACAAATTCGTGAACTTGGTCGGGGTCGGTGTATGACGAATCTTTTTCGCTGACGTTTACGGCGTCTTCGATTCCGGCAAGTCTGCCGAGTTCTGCCTCGACGACAACACCTTTGTCATGCGCGTATTCGACTACGTTCTTGGTGATCTTTATGTTTTCGGCAAAGCTGTGATGCGAGGCGTCGATCATAACCGAGGTAAAGCCCAGGTCTATGCTCTCCTTGCAAAGCTCGAAGGTGTCGCCGTGGTCGAGATGCAGACAAATAGGCAGTCCGCTTTCCTCAACAGCCGCCTCAACCATCTTTCTTAAATAAATTGGGTTAGCGTACTTTCTGGCGCCGGCGCTTACCTGAAGAATTAGCGGCGCATTCTCCGCCTTAGCGGCAGCTACAACACCCTGAATAATCTCCATATTGTTGACATTGAACGCGCCTATGGCATAATTGCCTTCGTAGGCGTCCTTAAACATTTTTGTGCTTGTGACAAGTGGCATTAAAGGTCCTCCTGCATTTCTATTATAAAGATATTATACTACTTCATTATCCTTAGGTCTAGCCTTTTTCATCATAAATCCGCCCAATCCGACCGAAAAATAGGTTCGGTTGACAAAATCCGACAAACCTATCTGATATTGTATCCCTTCTTTTGGAGCGCCATAAGTTGCATATTGAGTTGCTCGATAAACTCCTTATTGTTGGCGGTTTTTATGAGCATATTTATGAGAATTTCGGTGGTGTCGGCGTTCTCTCCGTTGGAAAGCATCTTACGCATACCCCAGATGCCCTCAAGCTCCTTCTGGTCAAGCAACAGCTCTTCCCTTCTGGTGCCGCTTCTGTTGAGGTCTATTGCGGGGAAGATGCGTTTTTCGCTGAGCTTTCTGTCGAGGTGAATCTCCATGTTGCCCGTGCCCTTAAATTCCTCATAAATTACGTCATCCATTCTGCTGCCCGTATCCACGAGCGCCGTAGCAATAATAGTCAAG
>JAQVME010000201.1 GCA_028703745.1 Clostridia bacterium | reverse complement strand
GTACCAACGAGGAGCAGATAGGCATAACTCTGCAACCGTTAGGCTCGGGGGAATATGGCTGGAGTTATAATCGAGGACAAATCAATTTCAGGCTTTACGGACAGAAGCAGACCGTCCGGCTCAGCTACAAAGATTATTACAACCAGACAGCGCCCATTGAAGTGTCCTACCAAATCGAGGTTGTGCTGAACGAGATTGAGACGATTTTTCTTACCGATCCCGGCGACCCCAACGCACCGCCAAGCGACCTTATCGCCACGGTGGCTAAGGGCATGGAGCTCAACCTTGTTGACAAGTTCATATACGTAAAATTCAGAAATATACCCGATATAAGACAGATTCCGTTGACAAACAAGATGACAAATTATGAGGAATCTGACATTACTTTGGGCGATAGGGCGGTGATCATAACCTACAACGGCGTCACCAAGAAAGCGTATGTCAGGGTGCTAAACAGCTATCTGCAAGACGTAATTCTTGAGGATACGCCCAAAATAAACTATATGCTGAAAGAGTCGCTCGATTTGACTGGCGGCACGGTGAGAAGAGTCTTCAGTTATTTTGATTCGGAAGAGACATGGTGGGATATCATGCCAATGCAAGTCGACGGCATAACTATTTCCGGTTTCGACGCCAATTTGACCGAAGAAGATTATGACGAGGACGAGCACTTCAAACAAAGAATGATATCCATAACTTATATGGGGCTGACTTATAGTTATAATATAAAAATCTACAAAAAAATCAATGCAAAAATCAATTATTTTTCTACGATTTCCTTCTACGGCGACGTTTCGGTACCATATTCGACGGTAGATACAAAAGTTGCAGGATACGATGACCCGTCGTTAGTGGCGCCTCCCGGATGTAACACAGCAGGCTTCAGCTTGCCGCATATAGGCACATATTACATAAATCTTTCGGATATTGTTTCTCAGCTTCCGATTGGCTTTGCCGAGGTGATGACGTTTGACGATGACAACAATGTTATGTCCGTAAGCTACGTTAGCGGTGATGTTTCATACATAAAGCTGATTTTGGAGAACGGGGCGGTAGGGTATATCAACGAGCAGTATATTATGACAAGCACGAACCATCCCACGATCCCTCCCCGAGGTGCAAACAAATACTTTATTTTAATCAGAGTAGAGGGCAACAGATATTACAACTCTATCAACTACGCGCAAAAGGAATTCCGCATAATCAACAAATTCATAAACGTAGTCACCGTTGTTCCAAACGAGACCGCAGTAGTCTGGAGATTTAATACCGACGACAACGCCAGAGCCGTGTATCTTGTCAGTAACTATATTGAGCAAAGAACGCTCTCGGACGGCAGCTTGAATATGTTACTTGCCAGCCCTACACACGACGGCTTTGAGGTCGTAATGATTAGCTGGGGCACAAACGATTTGAACGCTATTAGAGAAGAAATAGTATTGGTGATGACGCAGTCCTGGTGGTCTTATTCTTTGCCTGTCACTGACGGACAGGGCAACCCCGTTTATGACGGTTACGGCAATGCGTTAGTGCGAAAATACGAAATAATGCAGAATGATATGCCGTCTTTTGAGGGCGCTATACAGAAGAAGGTTGAAGTGCTTTCTTATTCAGAGGTCATAGGCGTAAACTACAGAACCTTCGGCGAGGGCGCTGACGTGTTGTCGTATTATGTGCCTTCGGGCGGGCTTATCGCAGTCAGAGACGTCGACAATTTCTTTGTCATAGAGCTTTTTGACGGGTATCTCTTCCGCAACAACAACAGCAGCGGCGACGTAATTTACGATGCCGACGGCGTTGCTATATCCGGTTTTGACATTGAAGGAGACGTACTCGAACTTACCTCCACAAAACTAAGCGGCTACGATACCAGAATAGACCAAGGCGAAAGTACGTCTCTTA
Source organism: Clostridia bacterium (assembly GCA_028703745.1). Lineage (GTDB taxonomy): Bacteria > Bacillota > Clostridia > Christensenellales > DTU072 > DTU072. The sequence continues at coordinate 1,348 of JAQVME010000201.1, read as the reverse complement.
CCAATCCGAACTACTTTATAAATTTTGTATCACAAAGATATATAATAGCGCCAAAAGAAATTGTAGAAGTGGTTTTCCAAGAAACCGCAACTACCCAGCGCGAATACAACGGCAAGATGTATGATATCGTCATAAAAGGCGGCGACGGCGACGCCAAGAGAGTGCAGGCGAGTTACAGAGATGTTATGAACGGCGCGTTTGAAGCCTTCGACCAGGGTCAAATACGTTATTATCGCATTCAAGGCGAAAACGAAATAGCTCTTGAACGGGGCGAGTACCCCATAATGTCGGGGCTTTACAGAGCAAGAATTACCAATAACTACAAAGCGCAGTCTAGTTATGAAAACGAAATAGTATGGGAATGTCTTCTGGAAATAACCTAACACCATCAATATAGGAGAAAAAAAATGAGTAGCTATGGAATCACCAATTGGGAAAACCCGCAAGAAATCTACAAAAGGCTGAAAAACCTTACCGAGCAGCCTATTTATGAGATAAGCGGAGACGCATTTAAAGAGGTACTGAATTACTTTGAACAGAAGTGTCCAGCATCCAAAGAGATATCGGACGAAGCAAAAAAGTATATTCCGGGTGGCGTGCAACACAATCTTGCATTCAACTATCCTTTCCCCATTTGTATAAATAAGGCGCAGGGCGCCCATTTGTATGACAAGGATGGCAACAGATATATTGACTTTTTGCAGGCGGGCGGACCGACTATTCTCGGCTCGAATTATCCTTTAATTAGAGAAAAAGTTATAGAACACCTCAACGAGTGCGGACCTGTGACGGGGTTGCTGCACGAGACTGAAGTGCTAATTGCAAAAGAAATAAACAAACATATGCCGAACGTCGAGATGTTCAGAATGCTGGGCTCCGGTACAGAATCCGTTATGGCGGCTTTACGTATCTCTAGAATAGCCACTGGCAAAAAAAGAGTTATTAAGTCCGGCGGCGCCTACCACGGCTGGTCAGACCAAATGGTTTACGGACTAAAAATCCCCGGTTCAAGGAACTTTCTTGAATCACACGGTATCCCATCAAAATGTTTCAGTCTCACCGACGAGGTGCGCCCCAACGATTTGCACATGCTCGAAAGCATGTTAAGAATCAACCGCTTGCGCGGCGGCACAGCGGCGGTTATCGTAGAACCTGTCGGACCCGAGAGCGGCACGCGCCCCGTGGCATACGAATACAACAAGGGTGTCAGAGAACTTTGCACGAAGTACGGCGCGCTGATGATTTTCGACGAGGTCGTGACAGGGTTCAGAGTAGGGTTAGGAGGCGCTCAAGGCTATTTTGGCATTGTACCCGATTTGACTATTTTTGGCAAAGTAATAGCCGGCGG